>QLUL01000018.1 GCA_018725425.1 Chloroflexota bacterium | reverse complement strand
ACAAATTATTAGCGAGGCACAAAAGAATGGTGTCATCGCCTCCGGGGCCTTCTCCACAGGAACAACCGATCTCATCGTTGCTAACTCCCTGGGACTTTGGGCGGAGCAAAGGCTAACGCAGGCCGAACTCAACCTGGTGGTCACGGGCGACAATGATGCCACGGGGTATGCTAACCACCTCTCAAAGGATGTCGCCGATATCGTCCCTCAGGCGCTGGCCGATGAGGCGATTGGTAAATGTCTCCGCAGCACAACCCCTATCTCTCTTGAGCCAGGCGAATATACCGTCATCTTAGAGCCGTATGCCGTCGGGACTCTGGTGGCTTTCTTGGGCTACATCGGGCTTGGCGCCTTAGCCGTTCAGGAAGGTCGAAGTTTTATGTGCGGCAAGCTGGGACAAAAGATCGTGGGAGAAAACATCACCATCTGGGACGATGGCCTTAACCCTCAGGGAATGCCGATTCCGTTTGATTTTGAGGGAGTGCCCAAACAGAAGGTGGTCCTGATAGAAAACGGCATAGCTAAGGGGGTGGTCTTCGACTCCTATACTGCCGGAAAAGAGGGAACAAAGTCCACCGGCCATGGGCTCCCTGCCCCCAATACCTATGGACCCATGCCGCTTCACCTGTTCATGAGGGGAGGGGATTCCTCGCTCGAAAAGATGATCGCCTCCACCAGGAGAGGGATCTATGTGACGCGGTTTCATTATACTAACGTGGTGGAACCGGTCTCTACTACGATCACCGGACTCACCCGCGACGGGACTTTTCTCATTGAGGATGGCAAGTTCAAAGGGGCAGTAAAGAACTTCAGGTTTACCAATAGCATCCTGAGGGCCTTTTCTGAGGTATCATTGATCTCCAGGGAGACCAGGATTGTAGAAGGATTCTTTGGCGGAAGTCGCGTTCCAGGGCTCAAGATAGATAATTTTACCTTCAGCGGAACAGCGGAAATCTCCTGAATGTTAAACGCAGTGGCTCAATGCAGAATGCAAAATTAAGAGAAAATGACCGAAATAAATTTGCACTTTGCACCTTTCATTTTTCAATGGAGCAAAGCGACTGGTACTCACAGTTTGATCCTCTGCCAATGCCCTTGCTGGAACTTCCACCAGGTAGCAAGCCCCTGAGTGACGGTAGATAGCGTCATTGCCCACCAGATGCCGGTAGTTTGTAGATTGAGCACGAATCCCAGGACATATATCAAGGGTATACGCACCAGCCAGGAGTGAATAATACTGTATATCAGAGGCGTTCTGGTATCCCCTGCCCCCCGCAGCCCTCCGGAGAAAACCATTACCATGGCCAGGAAGGGTTGCGAATAGGCCATTATGCGGAGATAGTCGCCACCGATGTGGACTACGTCCGCACTTTCAGTAAAGAGGCTCATAATTTGCTCGGCAAAGATAAAGAAAAGCAGGCCCATGCAGGACATTACGATAGCGGCTATCCATGTGGCGGCTAGGCCGTTTCTCTCGGCTCGATCGGGCTTCCCGGCGCCCAGGTTTTGGCCAACGAGGATCGTGGCGCTCGTGCCGAGGGCGAATCCGGGCATGAAGGAAATCGCTTCAGCCTGCAGTCCAACAGTTAAGGCGGCAACGGCGTAAGTGCCGTGGATTGTATTGGCTACAAACCTCAGGAGGATGATTCCAGACCCACTGCGCACCAGCCCCTGGAGCCCGGCAGGAAACCCGATGCGCACTATCTGACTCATCAATGCCGGTTCAATCCTGAAGCGACGCAGGATATCTGTCCGGACAGCAAAGCGCCCGCTCATCAGAACCCACATTCCCATGACCGCTCCCACGATCCTGGAAATAACCGTCCCCCAGGCAGCTCCCCTTACCTCCATTCGGGGAAAGAACCCGATTCCAAAGATCAGCAGATAGTTCAAGACCACATTCAGAATGTTGATCAGAAGCAGTATCTTAAGCGGTGTCCGGCTGTCCCCGGCACCCTGGAGGATGGAGTTAATGATGAAGTTAAGCAGCATAAAAAGAATGCCCCCGAAGATTATCCTCACGTAGGGCACCCCCAATGCCAGGACCTTTTCCTCGGCACCCATGATTCTGAAAAGCGCTGGTGAGAGTGTCAATCCCAGGGCCATCATACCGGTGGCCAATATCACACTTAATATCAGGGACTGGTCAACGACACGGGTTACCCCTTCCGGGTCTTTGGCCCCGAAGTATCTGGCTACAAAGACCTGAGCACCGGTGGAGATGGCTATGAGAAAGACTAAGACGAGCATCAAGATGAAGTGGCCCATCCCGACGGCCGCCAGCGGCTGCGGGCCCAAAACCCCCACCATCATGGTATCCACAATCCCTACCGTCGTCTGCAGCAAGGCGGAGACAACAATGGGCCAGGAGAGGTAGGTGATGTTCCTTACTATGTGCCCCTCGGTCAGATCCCTTCCTTTTCTCATCGGCTTTCTTCCAGGGTCATAATCTTAGAGAATGCGCTAACGACGGTTAATTTCCAGAATTCGTATATGAAACCCATTGAATAGAGTAGCTGTTAGAGACCGGCATCACGCATACCTTCCCCCTCGTGTAATGGAGGGAACGGTGATGGTCCAAAAGCGCGAGAGAGACGGTGGCGGGCAATTCTCGGCTAATCGATGTCCCCTAGTAGAGCCTCTAATTTTTCGAGTTCTCCCTTAAGCATTCGGTAGCAGTGTTCTTCTTGCGGGAACTTCCCGGCTCTAACCTCTTCCGCGTAATCGTCAAAAGCCCTCTCAATGATGCCACTCAGGTTGGCATATTTCTTGACAAACTTCGGTGTGAAGGCCTCAAAAATGCCCAGCATATCACTCACGATCAGGAGTTGACCATCAACATCTATTCCAGCTCCAATCCCCAGGACAGGAACCCGGCATCTTCCGCTAATTATCTTGCCTAGCTCCGGAGGGACCGCTTCCAGTAAGATCGCAAAAGCCCCCGCCTTTTCTACTGCCAGGGCATCGCCAATCAAATCCATGGCGCTCTCGGCAGTCCTCCCCTGCGCCTTAAAGCCGCCCAACTGACCGCTACTCTGAGGGGTTAAGCCGATGTGGCCCATCACCAGCATCCCAGCATCCACAATCCCTTCAATTTGCCTGATGATTCGCCGGCCGCCTTCGAGTTTGATGGCATCCATCTCAGCCTCTTTGTGAAATCTTCCCGCATTGTGGATGGCGTCCTTGACCGATTCCTGATAGGAAAGAAAAGGCATATCGCCGATCACAAAGCTATTCCGAGCCCCTCGCCTCACCGCCTGGGAATGGACAATCATCTGTTCCATGGTGACCGGCATGGTCCCCGCATACCCGTAAACCACCATCCCCAAGCTGTCACCGACCAGCAGCATGTCAAAGCCCGCTTTCTCACAGCGACAGGCAGTGGGATAGTCGTAACAGGTGAGAAAAGTGATTTTTTCTCCCCTCCTTTTCATCTCCCTGAAATCGAGGATGGTTTTCTTCATGGTCCCTCCTTCCTGAATCCGTGAATGGAAACGCTGATCGGAATTAACCCTTCAGGGTTTCATATAGCTTAATGAAAGGCTAAAGCCTGAATTCCTTTATCACCCGCAAGGTGAGCCAATGAAAGGCTAAAGCCTGAATTCCTTCATCATCCCGGCAAGGGTACCCTTAGATCCTCTGCCCCCTGCTTTGATACCGTCAGTTCTGGATAAGTCTCACCGATCAGTTCAATGATATTCTTGATTGAACGAATCTTCTCTCTTCCTGATTGAGCCAGTCCCTCCCCCGAGGTCCCCCAGGGCATGTACATACCCAGCCCTGGGCCCGGCTCCATCTTGAAATAGCAGGGGGAGGCAACCCTAACAATCTCAGGGGTCTCATAGATGCGATTGTAACCCCCCATAGATGCCCAAAGTTGAATGTGAATATCTAATGGGATACTCACTATGCTCCTTATAGCCGCTAACATCGGAAGGGTGAGATCGGCCACCGGATTGCAAGTGTTTGCGCCGAGGGATTCTACCAGTCTAACCCCCGCCGGGTTAGCATGACCGGCAAATATCGACACCTTAAAAATCACATCCGGAGGCAGGTCGCCATTCTGCTTCATCGAATTGAGCAGGGAAAGGACCCCCTCGTCCCAGACCAGGAATCCCCTAAAGCCCACCTGGATGCATCGCTCGATGTCCATCAAGTAGTGTCTGACTGAATCCATCCCCCTCAGTCTTAATCCGGAGATAACGCCCTCAGGGGTGGCAACCTGCCGACCGATATCCCAGGTCGGCCTTGGACCTGGAGTCATAATAACCTCCACCCGGGCTTCATGCGCTATCCTGGCGAATTCTCTCAACTCATCCCGCGTGAAAAGGGTTGCCCCCCGCACCATAGCAATTGCCCGGTGAAAAGGGACCCCTTGCTTATGAGCTTCATCGATTGTCGCTTCCAAGACTCTTGCCGTTTCAATTCCAGAGATCTCCACCCTATAATTGGCACCATCAGGAAAGGTTTTTGGAGATGTTGGCAATTCATACAGGTCTCCCTTCGGCATCCCCAGCCTTTCCAAAGCCCTCATGATCTTCCCACTCATTGATTTCTCCTTTCCGACTCTATAATCCCCTCTGCCAGCATTCCATCCAGGGCGAGACCAAAGGCTTCGATGGTCTGGTCAATGTCCTCTTCGGTGTGTACCGCCGAAACCCAGCCAATCGTACCCCTAAGCAGGTGCACCCCATTAAGTAGCAGGTGCCTGTCCAGGGTATTAACTAGCTCAGGAGACATGGACTTAGTGGTATCCAGGCTAACCGGTATATCTCTCTGGCACTTGCCAAAGTATAAATGAATAGCTGATACTGCATTATAGGCACAGGCCTCCACATTTCGCTTCTCGATCTGGCGATTCATCCCGGCGACCAACCGCTGGGCCATAGCCTCGGCCGTCTTCTGGACTTCGCCCTGAGCGATGATCTTCAGCATTGCTACCCCAGCGGCGGCATTCACCGGGTTAGCGTTCCAGGTCCCGGAATGAACCAGGCGACGATAGCGGTTCCATTCGGCCTCTCCGGGTTTTATTCTCAGCAGCTCCATGACATCGGCGCGACCACATACCGCGGCGCCACCGGCTAACCCACCACCGACGATCTTACCCAGACTGCTGAGGTCCGGGGTGACCCCAACCATCGCCTGGCAACCACCGGGAGACCAGCGAAAGCCGGTGATCACCTCGTCAATAACGAGCAGGGTTCCATGCTCCTGGGTCAGCCGCCGTGCGGCATGCCAGAGATCAGGCGGCATTCCTATAGCTCCACAGTGCGCCCCGCCCCCTTCAATAAACAAAGCGGCAATGTCTTTCCCGGCAAGGGCCTTCTCCATGGCCACCCCATCATTGCAGGGGATAACCACCGTGCCTTCAGTCACCGAGTCCGCGGTGATAGGCGGGAGTCGGCCAGCAACCGGTTTGTCATAGGGAGGGAGGACACCAACCTGAAAGTGGTCCGACCAGCCAAAGAAATGCTCGGCAAACTTGAGGATCTTCTTCCTGCCGGTGTAAGCCCGGACCAACTGGGCAATGAGCATATTTGCCTCGGTGCCTGAGACTACAAACTCCACCCTCTCGGCGGCGGGAATCAACTGACATATCAGCTCCGCCCATTCCAGTGCCAGCTCATTCTCGGTTCCATAATGGCTACCCCTTGATATCTGCCCCGAAACGGCTTCCACCAGTGTGGGATGGGCATGCCCCAGCATTAGTGATCCATGTCCCATGGTATAGTCAATATACTCATTGCCATCCACGTCCCACTTACGAGCCCCCTTAGCTTGGGAGGAGTAAATAGGAAAGGGGATAGTGAAGCGGGCGTCGTGGTGAATGCCCCGGTTTACCCCGAGAGATCTTTCCCATAGTTCCCGGGATTTCTGATGGGTCGCAATGAACTGGTCTACGCTTTTTCTTATTGCCATACGTTACACCTCCTTTTAGTTTTCAGTTTTATAGTTGACCGCATAAATTGTTGCACAATTTGTCCTGTCATTGCGAGCGAAGCGAAGCAATCTATTCCATTCTACCTTGAGATTGCGGAGCTTGTTCCGAGCCTGTCCAGAGATTGCTTCGGGACTTTGTCCCTCGCAATGACAGGCGAGGAATCACGCTCCTCGCAATAACATAGTGCGGTTTATTTTTGCTGGATACTATAAGTTTTAAGAGGATGAACCCCGGTGCTACTTAACACTTAAAACTTAAAACTTCTCTCCAATGGACTACCTGGCAATCTCCTCATGGTAAGCAAACAGGGCTGGCACCCCCCCGGTATGAATGAAAATGATGGTGTCCTTTGAGGTGAACTGACTTTTACGAATAAGGTCTATGAACCCGGCCATGGCTTTTGCAGTGTAAACCGGATCGAGGAAGATGCCCTCCGTCTGGGCAACTAACCTGATGGCCTCGATGCATTCCTCTGTCGGTATGCCGTAGCCTTGACCGATATAATCATCGTAAAGCGTTACCTCATCTGGAGTTATGGTTTGATCGAAACCCAGTAGTCTGGCAGTGTCATTGGCCAGGGTGACAACCTCACCTATAGCGGCGCTCTTCTCATACATGGTGCTGATGCCAACTACATCGAGGGGAAGTTTGAGTTGTTTGAATCCCAGAACTAGTCCGGCCTGCGTACCCCCACCGCTATGGGCCAGGACCACATATTGAGCATCTATTTGCTGATCCTTCAGTTGCTGGCCGATCTCTTCGGCAGCCTCAACCCAGCCCACGGTTCCCAGAGGGTACTCACCTCCAGCCGGGATCACCAGCGGAGTGCGTCCCTTGCTGCGCAGCTCATCCGCCAGTTCGTCCATCTTCCGGGGCATGGTGGTGAACATTTCCTTGGGATCGGCAACTTCAACTATATTAACGGTCGAATTGAGGATATTTTGCAGCAAGAGATTGCCCTGTGTCTCTACGTGGACACCTTTGACCAATAGCAGATAGGTTTCCATCCCTAGTTTGCGAGCAGCGGCTGCCGTTTGCAAAGCATGATTCGACTGTGAACTTCCGCTGGTTATGAGGGTATCAACCCCTTTTTGACGGGCACCGGCCAGCACATACTCCAGCTTGCGGCACTTATTACCTCCCAGGGCAAGCCCCGTGAGGTCATCACGTTTGACAAATATTCGGGGACCTCCAAGAGTGGCAGAAAGATGTGGCAACTCATGCAGAGGGGTCGGCCAGTGCCCCAGAGAGACTCGGGGGAGTTTTACTATGGACATATCATGACCTCCTTCTGGGAAGATGGACAATCGGGTTGGGATTGGAAAGATCGACTCAATGATTGTGTCTCTCTATGTGGCATTCCTGCAAAAAGGCGAAAAAGCAACCGTTTGGCACCTTTTCTTAAGGCTACATTGGATTGCAAATCAGGCTAACACCTGGTTCTTGCAGTGCCACCATGTGTGCTTCTTCGCCTCAGCATGTTGAGTTGCATGCAGGCATATTCTAACACCATTTTCCGCAACAGACAAGCCCTGCTTTGAGGGAGAGAAGGTCTAGCTCGCGCGTTCAATTGCTGGTTCCTAGACCGCGTTATATCCCTCCTCGAGTGCCTGTTCGTTCATCGGGACAAACTTGCCTTTTCCGTCCTTCTCCAGCATCTGCGCCATCGCTGTTTTCACCGTCGCCAGCGGAGTTATCCCGGTTGCTTTGATGTAGGCCCCGAGGGCGACCATGTTGATGACCAAGTCACTTCCCACCTTTGCTGCCATCTCGTTCATTGGAATGGGGACGACCTTTACATCGGCCCTCATCACCGGGCGCTCGATGAGCGAGCTGTTGAGCACGATGGTCCCGCCCCTGGCCACCGTGGACTCGAACTTGTCGAGGGAGGGGGGATTCATGGCGATGAGTGCTGTGGGATCATCGGCGAGGGGCGAGGCGACCGGCTCGTCAGAGAGCACGACGGTGCAGTTCGCCGTTCCGCCACGCATCTCCGGCCCGTAGGAGGGAAACCAGGTCACCTCCAATCCGTGGTCCATCCCTGCTTGAGCGAGGACCTTTCCCGCCAGGATAACGCCCTGTCCGCCGAATCCGGCCAAAATCACTGACTTTTCCATCTTACCCCCTGTCCACCAGGTCACCTAGTGGGAAGACACTGGTCACCACATCGGCGATGTGTTTGTTCGCCTGGGTCGGTGTCATGTGCCAACTGGTGGGGCAGTTAGCCAGGATCTCTACCAGCGAGTATCCCTTGCACTCGACCTGGTATTGGAATGCCTTTTTTATCGCCCGGCTTGTCGCCATGATCCGCTTCTGATCGTAGAGCGATTGGCGGGTAACATAGACCGGGGCGTCAAGCTGGGCAACCATCTCGGAGAAGCGAATCGGATAACCGGCGAGACCAGCATCCCTCCCATCGGGACAACTGGTGGCCCACTGCCCGATCAGGGTGGTGGGGGCCATCTGCCCGCCAGTCATTCCATAGATCTGGTTGTTGATAAAGATCACGGTGATGTTCTCCCCTCGATTGGCGGCGTGGATCGACTCTGCCGTCCCGATCGCTGCCAGGTCGCCGTCCCCCTGGTAGGTGAAGACGATGAGATCGGGGTTGACCCGCTTAATCCCGGTTGCTACCGCACATGCCCGTCCGTGCGCCGATTGAATCCCGTCACAACGGAACCACTGATAGACGAAGACGGAACAGCCGACCGGGCCGACCACCACGGTGCGTTCTTGAATACCCAGTTCATCGATCACCTGGGCGATGATGCGGGTGATGAGCCCGTGATGGCAGCCGGGGCAATAGGTGAACTCGATATCGGCGAGGCTCCGAGGCCGCTCAAAAACCTTGGTCATCTTCTGCGTCATAACTGGCATATTTCTTTACCTCCATCAGGATACCCCTGGGGGTGGGTACGATGCCGCCCATCTCGCCATAGAATGGGGTCTCAGCTCGCTCAGCCACGGCAAGGCGCACATCTTCCAGCATCTGGCCGGCGCTCATCTCCACGGTGAGGATCACCTTGACCCGGTTGGATAAGGCGCGCAGTGGCGCATACGGGAAAGGCCACAGGGTGATCGGTCGCAGCAAGCCGAGTTTGATACCCTCATTCCGTGCCAACTTGACCGTGGTCCTGGCGATCCGGGCCACCGTGCCATAGGCGGCGATGACGATGGTGGCATCGCCGGTCTCGAACTCCTCGTAGCGTACTTCTTGTGTCACGATCCTGCGATAGCGGTCCTGCCGCTTGAGATTGAGCTCGCTCAGCTCTTGGGGATCGAGGAAAAAGCTGGTAACGATATTAGGTGGGCGTCCCTGGGCCCCGGTGAGTGCCCAGGGCTTGGGCGGCAGGGTTGCCGGATCAACCGGATCGCGGAATTCGACCGGCTCCATCATCTGTCCCAGCACCCCGTCTACCAGTACCAGTACCGGAGTCCGATACTTGTCCGCCAGGTCAAAAGCCAGCATGGTTAACTCCGTCGCCTCGGGGATGGTGGCCGGGGCAAGAACGATCATTCGATAGTCCCCATGGCCCCCTCCCTTGGTCGCCTGGAAGTAGTCACCTTGCCCCGGGGCGATATTCCCCAGCCCTGGACCGCCGCGCGCCACGTTGACGATGACACAGGGAAGATCGCTGCCGGCGAGGTAGGATATCCCCTCCAGCTTGAGGCTCATCCCCGGACCGGATGATGATGTCATGGTGCGTGCCCCGGCCGCTGAGGCTCCGTAGCACATATTGATCGCTCCGATCTCACTTTCCGCCTGGACGAAGACCCCGCCAGCCTTTGGCATGTGTGCAGACATATATTCCAGCAGCTCATTCTGCGGAGTGATCGGGTAGCCGAAGTAGCTGCGACAGCCGGCGCGGATCCCCGCCTCGGCTATGGCATCGTTCCCCGCAATCAGGATCTTGTCACGCATTGTTTCCCCCTCTGCCAGGAGATATCTCCCTGTAAACCTCGATCGTCACGTCCGGACAGGTGAGGGTGCAGAAGGCGCACCCGGTGCAGCGATCAGGGTCTTCCATCCAGGTAACATTGTACCCCTTCTGGTTATATTCTCCGGAATAGGAAAGCACGTGCTGTGGGCAGGCATCGATACACAGTCCGCACCCTTTACAGCGTTCCTTATCGATGAGTATCATCCCCTTCGGCATGCTAACCTCCACTATTGCGCTCGGCGTAGAACTTCCCCCTCAGTCGCTCGCCGCGGTCCGTTAGTCGATAGTCCTCAGTCGTTAGTCTCCCTCCCCACCCCGGACTGCCGATTGCTAGACTATCGACTGCCGACTGCGCTCACCGTATTTCTCCTACAGCCGTTCCAGTGCCAGTCTGAGGGCCGTTCTCAGATGGCGACGTACTGCCTTCTCCGCACGGCGTGCGTTTCGTTCCTGCACTGCTTCCAGTATCCGCCCGTGCTCGGTGCTCATGAGTCGCCAGTCTCTGGTAATAAAGACGCGGGCGATGCGCCTATCGAAGTATTGATCTCGAAATGCCTGGATGAGCGAGAACAACTGATCGTTCCCACAGGCGGCAAGTAGCCCCGTGTGGAAGGCGCTGTTGAACTCGATAATCTGATCGCCATCGCGATTACGGATGGCCTCAAGTATGCGCGCATGGTGTTCCTTCGCGGTATCTATTTGCTCCTCGGTGGCCCGTTGACAGACCAGCCTTATAGCCATGGTTTCCAATGCCTCTCGTATCTCATACAGATTTCGTATCTGCCCCGGCGAATGGTCGGTAACTATGAGCCCACCGGTGGGCAGTCTACTCAAATAACCTTTCATCTCCAACTGCTTGAGGCCTTCGCGTGCCGGGGTACGACTGATCCCCAATTCCTTGGCAATCGCTGATTCCACTACCCGCTGGTTAGGACGCAGTTCGCCACTAACAATGGCCTGTCGAAGTCTGTCGAAGACCTCGTCGGCGCAATTTCCCCTCTGCCGTGATGTCATCACCAACTCCAGATTTCAGAATACCTTACTACATTCCTGGTAGTATACTGCCTTGCGTACTATTTTAGCCTAGTTTACTACACAATGGCCTGCTTGTCAAGGAGGCGTATCAATGAGGTGATAAAAGAACCCGTCAAAACATGGTGCACTGATGACACATTCCCGCCAGGGAACCGAACAAATAATGCACAGTTTTTGTTGACAATCTCTTCCGTAACTGTTATCTTATAGTCAATGGATCCTTTCAATAAGGATGTTTGATTCGGGGAATTGATATTGAGGGCTGACGGCTTTAAGAATTAAGGAGGTTATGGATGGGAGCGGAGAAAGAAATTTTCGGATATGCCGATGAATTCGGCCCGGAGAAGGTGATGCATTTTTACAGTCCGAAACTTGATCTACGGGGAATCCTGGTGGTGGACAATACCGCCCTTGGTCCTGCAATTGGCGGCATAAGGATGGTTCCTGATCTGACCACCGAAGAGGTTATCCGTCTGGCCAGGGCGATGACACTGAAGAACTCGATTGCCGGTATTCCCCATGGTGGGGCAAAGGGTGGAATCATCGGAGATCCGATGGCTCCGAACAAGGAGGAGATCATCAGGGCGTACGCCGAATTTCTGCGCCCTCACCAAGATTACATTGCCGGGCCCGATATGGGGCTGGACGAGCACTCGATGGCTATTATTTACCGCCAGACCGGCCGCGTCATAGGATTGCCCCGAGAGCTCTGGGGGATTCCTTTGGATGAAATTGGTTCAACCGGATTCGGGGTTGCAGAGGCAGCAGAGATGGCCGCAAGTTACATCAATTTAGACCTGACAAAAGCCACGGCTGCTATTGAAGGTTTCGGGTCTGTGGGAAGAGCAGCCTTTCGCTACCTGACAGGTAAAGGTGTCAAAGTGGTGGCAGTATCTGACGTCAATGGCGGCATCTATAATCCCGATGGACTCAAGTTTGACGGACTGGTGGAGAGCGATCCACAAACAGGCAGAATGACCAAGCTATGGGACAGGAACTATAAGGATGGGCAGCTTCTGAGTGGAGCAGAGCTGTTCAAGCTGGATGTGGACATTCTGGTGCCCGGAGCCAGGCCTGATGTTATCACCATGGGAAATGTAAGGGACATCAAGGCCAGGATGATAGTACCAGGGGCTAATATTGCGGCAACGTCGGAGGCGGAAAAGTACCTCGCCGATAAAGGCATCTTGGTAATCCCGGATTTCGTTGCCAATGCTGGTGGTGTGATCGCCGGGGCAGTAGAATGGAAAGGTGGGACAGCGGAGGAGTCTTTCCAGACTATAAAGGGGAAAATTCGTCAGAATGTGAAAGCTGTCCTTGACCTGGCGGATAAAGAGAAGATTTA
>QLUL01000179.1 GCA_018725425.1 Chloroflexota bacterium | reverse complement strand
AAGCCGTACCGTTCTGCCCAATCTGGCATATCGTACAACGCCTGTGGCTCCGTAAGCCGACATTGAACCACCAACTCAGCTATTACGCCATGCCCCATATCTGCTTGCTCGGCAATGGAGCAGTGCTTGTCCACAATCTTGGCCAGACCCAAACGACGCAGAAAAGGAGTTGTGAGCACCAATGGTCCAACTACCCGAGTTTCAAACTCAACATCGCCCAGTCTCTCGATCATCGCGGCACCTCGCTGTCAACGTAAGTGCCACTATTCTACACGATTTAACCGTTTTAGACAAGTGCGGAATACAAGTTAAATTCTCCTAACCCAGACGAGCCGGAACCAAAAAGTACTCCGGGAAATTCCAATGACCAAATCTCAATTTCCAAATAATATCCAAATCCCAGTAATCAAACTCCATGAGCGTTCAGCCGTCAGCTCTCGGCCCCCCGGAATTAACCCTTCAGGGTTTCATTTGCTCAGTGAAAGGCTAAAGCCTGAATTCCTTTGTATTCCGGTAGCTGAGTGCTGATAGCTGTTTTGTCATTGGTCATTGGGATTTGTTTGGAAATTGGCGCTTGGGATTTGGGATTTCAATTCTTTTTCCATTTTGCGCAAGACTTCAGACTTTAGGGACTAAAATCCCGCAGGTAAGCCCCGACACTAATCTTGCTTCTTCTGACCCTATCACCTCCTTTTTCTGATACTAGCGGTTCGACCCCGCCACCGATACATTCTCTGTGAAGGAAGGATTCCTTCACGCCTCAGAGAATTTTCTCAGCGGTCTCTGCCTCTTGAGGGCGCAAAACAAAAGCGCCCCCTGGAGAGGGCGCTTCAATGGTATTTCTCGGCTACCATTTCCTCTCCTTTCCGATCACGGGGGGTGTGGGCATTTCCGCCCACACCTTCGGGATTTTCCATCCGCCGTCTGTGTGCCATGTCCCGGATTGGGATTTAGGCTGCACAGCTCGAAGAGCTATTTTATTTAAGTTCTGCTATAGCATACCAGATTCTGGCGACAAAGTCAAGAACTTTCACGGAAATATGCCACCGGCGAGAGAAACGCAGTTTACCCGCACAGAACTTTTTAACCCCAAATAGCGTATATGTATATATGACCAAACTGCAGAAAGCAGCCACTAGGCGAAAGGAGGTGAGTAGAGGCAACAAAGAAGTTAGACTCGTGAACGGAGCCCCAGAACTGGGGCGAAGTGAACGAGGAGCCGAAGCGATAGCGGAGGCAAGGACTTGACAAGAACTGAGGAGAGTTGTAGCATTTTGGTACCATCGATTTGTCCGAAAACGACTCAACCAATAGAGAGTGGATCATACAATCGAAAGGAGCAAGAGCAAAATAGTGAAGAAATCCCATCCCCCGAAGAATTCAATGAAATCTCAAACCTCAAAGAATGAGTTGTCACCAGAACAACGTGAAGAATTACTCAGAGCATTGAAAACCCGTTTTGAGAAAAACATGAACCGTCATAAAGGTCTTGAATGGGCGAAAGTACAAGCAAATCTAGAAGCTAATACTGAAAAACTGTGGCCGCTCAATGAAATGGAAAGAACTGGCGGTGAACCGGATGTTGTTGGTCATGATAAAAAGACGGGTGAATACATTTTTTATGATTGTTCAGCCGAAAGTCCTAAAGGGCGCAGAAGTGTTTGTTATGACCGCGAAGGGCTGGAGTCAAGGAAACAACATAGACCAGAAAATAACGCTATTGATATGGCTGCTGCCATGGGCATTGAGCTTTTAACGGAAGAACAATATCGGGAGCTGCAGAAACTTGGAAATTTCGACACGAAAACGTCGAGCTGGGTGAAAACACCTTCTGATATTAGAAAACTCGGCGGTGCCCTCTTTGCTGATCGCCGCTACGGCAATGTCTTCGTGTATCACAACAGTGCGCCGTCTTACTATGGCGCCAGGGCGTTCCGTGGCTCGCTAAGGGTCTAAATTTGTGTTGTGCTTCAATGGAAGTCGGACAGCTAGCTTCAGGGAAAAATGCGGCACCTCCTCCCGGATAAGATATAACAGCAATATTTCAGTCCTTATTAGATGGACTCTTTCCCCATAAATTTACATGAATCTGAAGCAAATCTTATGGTTATTCAGCCAGGGTATCCTCGGATCGAGGCCGTTTTTCAAGAGCTTTGCCTGAAGGTTATCCAGGAGCGGCCTAACTGCATCTTGATGTTCAAACCCAAAAACATCGACCCTGACATAATCGCCATGCAGCTTTACCTTGCCTTGCACATTTCTTAGAAAGTGCCGATGGATTAGATCAGGAGTCATTGAGAGGAATTTACCACCCAGATCATTGCGGAAGGCACTTATTAAATTGAAGGCCATCAGTTTCAATGCCAGGTTAGCTGTGATGGCATTGAGGTTTGTGCTTACCAGGAGATTGAAACCAAGAAAATCACATTCCGAGAAGAGATTCTCTATCCTCCACCTTTTTCGGTATATCTTGAGAAGTGCCCCGGGGGTCGTATTCACATCGTTGGTGATAAATCCCACGTACTTGGTCTCCCCATCCTCTTTGGCCTTTAGAACGAGGAACCGTAATGGATCGGGGCAATCTTTGAGATAGGTGAATACATCGGCCAGTCTTCGACCCTCAAATCTTCGGGTAAATTGCGAGGCATCTATGGCCTCCATCTCTTTAAGCCTCTTATCAGAGTTGCGCATGGGCAGGATCACTTTAATTCCCATCCCATCTAATTGACTGAGTAGAGTGCCCACGAAATGCTCTTTATCCATCGCTGAAAGGAAGGGGTTTTGCACGATCTCCAGGGTCTTGTCCATAAGATCAGGGACAGCCATGCTCACCGTAGTCCCGCTGTAGGATGCCTTCAAGAATATGGGGTTCTTAGTCTCCTGATCTTGTGTCCAAAAGGTCCTGATGCTCTTATCGTATATCTTCTCCTTGGACAGATAGCTCTTCGGCATATGCATCCGGCTGAAGCTGCGGATTGAGTGCCCATCGGTGTTGACAATGTTACCTTTCAGGTAACCGAGCTGTTTCTGCCTCTTACCCATCTCTAGCAGAAACTCCTCCGAGTGAGCTGTTGGTATCTGGTTGAAAAATCTGCTCTCGG
>QLUL01000178.1 GCA_018725425.1 Chloroflexota bacterium | reverse complement strand
TTTTAAACGGCCTCGTAAGGACGTTGCATCCTTGCAGAAGGCTCACTTGCCCGAACTTATGTCCTAAGTGGTAGAATGGGCGTTCGTTTACAGGACCTTTGCTGCATTAGCGCGTTGCTGAACCAGTCCCAGCCGTTCCAGAAGATGCTGAGCTTGTTCTCCTCCGCTTCCCGAGGCGGACGTACATCTGGGTGTGTCGGGATCAACACTCCGATATCAGCGATATAGCGTTGCGCCTCCACAGAGAGTAGATGCCTGACCACGGCCAGTGCGTCTTCATCGGCGGCTTTCTTGACGAGCAACACCTCAGGCAGGCAGAAGGCGCCCTCTTGCGGCCAGCACAGAGCGACGTTCCCGCTGCGGGAGGCGCGGGAGAAGGGGAGGCCCACGATCCCGATGTCGAGCTTGCCGCTGTCGACCCACATGTTGATCTCTAACGGCATCCCTTCGAAGACTGTGTTGTCGACCAGACGTGCGGCCGTCTCACTGTCGAACATCTCGCTGCCATAGGCGAACATCAACTGGCGGAATGCCGCGATGAACGGCGCTCCGATCCGCCCGTGCCAGCGCTCATCGAGCAGCTCCTCCCAGCCGGCCGGGGGATCTTCAAGCCTGCGGTTGTAGATCATGACGATCGGTATGAGACAGAGCGGGATGAAACAGCCGCTCGGGTCGGCGAATCCCTTCTCCGCCAGTTCAGGGCGCATCGCGGGCAGCCCGGGCTGGTTCAGGGCATAATGGCCGGATGATGCCAAAAGCTCCCTGTTCTGCAGGATCGACAGCCAGTGGGTGGCGATCAGATCCGGAGGGTCGCCCTCTGCATGCGGGAGTGTGGTCGGTTCTTCCCGCTCGATGTTGCGGACGATGATATCGGTCTTCTGATCGACTATTTTACGTATCTGCCCTGTGAACGCCCGCGCCACCGGACAGGGGAGACTAAGGTCTATTATGCTCATATTTGCACTCCTACCTTTTCTATAGATATGTTGACGGAATCGCCGTTGCGGAGGGACTCGCACAATGAAGATCTCTGCTCATCGAGTATGAGCAGCTCGTCCAGACACTGTTGCTCCTGGTCAGTGGGCAGAAGGAGCTTTGTCATCCCGCCGTTTCGCATCACGAGCCGGCGATCGGCCATGAGGATGATCAGTGGATCGTGAGAGGCGATGAGGACGATCTTCCCGTGTTTGGCCAGCATCTTGAGCGCTCTCAGCCGATCGATACCTGCGTTTTCGATCTCGTCGATCAGCACGATCGGCGCGTTGCTGATGAGTGCGATATCAGCGATCATCAACGCGCGCGACTGGCCGCCGCTTAAGGTCGTGATCCGCTCATCCCCGCGAAAGGATTCACCAACGAGCTCGTTGGCCAGATGTATGACCTCTTCCCGCACCGCCGCCGGATCGCGTAATCCTCTGCTTGCGGCGTGCAGGTCGAGAAAATCGGCGACCGTCATATCGATGACGAAGTTCATCGTCTGGGAGAGTTGGGCGATGACTCGCTCGCCGCATTCGTTGCTGGTCTCTATCTCCACCCGCCGCTGCGAGGGAGTATCTCCGACGGCCATCTGTTCGATGTCGTTCAGGAGCATGCTCTTACCGGAGCCGGTCGGCCCGACCACGGCGATGATCTCACCGGCCTCTATCTCCAATTGCTGCACCGGTTCCGGCTCGCCGCTCTTGGTCTGCCCACCTGTAATGATGATTCTCTCGACTCTCTCTTCCATAACTCACTACTCCTGTCTATTCACCCCTGGAAGGGCGACCTTGTGCACGTGGCCGAGTTGAAAAGCGCTCCCGATACGCGTTTCGCCTGTACAGTACGAACATATCCCTGCCGGCATGGAACTGCGCAGGTTCTTATCGGCGAGGGTCGCGACCTCTTCCGCTGTTGCAATGACCCGCGCCAGCTGCACTGCCCCTCTGCCGGTCAGACCGTTCAACTCCAGTATCCTTGCGGTGTGGTTCACCGAGCGCACCCGCTGCCTGAAGACCTCTCGCTCCGCCTGGGAGACGATGTCGCCCTTAGTGATCACTATCACATCCGCAGTCAGCAAGACTGGTCCGATCTTGGCCGGGGTGTCGATTCCGCTCAAGTTGTCGACCACCGCGATCGCCAGACAGCCGCTTATCGCCGGTGCGCAGCGATGACAGAGCCCGGCGGTTTCAACAATCGCGATATCAGCGTTATGGCCCGTTGCCCAAGAGAATATCTCCTCCAGGTTGGCAACGTAATAGTGGTCCGGGCAGAGGTCAGCGCTCAATCCCACGGTCACCGGTATACCCAAGCTTTCGTAGATCCTGCCGTCGCTCGTCTCCACGCAGTCGATCTTCGCGGCGACGACCCGCTCCCCGTCGGCAAGGAGCCGGCGTATTGCATGCGCAAGGACCGCTGTCTTGCCCGATGATGGCGGACCGGCGACGGTGATGAGCTTCATCTATTCCTCCTTGTCGGTACGTGTGTTCTTATGAACGAGTTTGGTGAGAAAATCGCGCATCATCTCCTTTCGATTATGCAGGGGTAGCTCCTCCAATCTGCCCCCGGCGGAGAGCCGGCAGATCCGATCGTCGAGCCGCAGCGCCTCGAGAAGATCGTGGGTGACATGCACCACGGTGACCCGATAGTCTCCCAGCAGCCGCTCGGTGATCGAGAGGAGTGCATCCTTCAGCTCCACGTCCAGGTTGCTGAACGGTTCATCAAGCAGCAGGATCTTCGGCTCGACCGCCAGTGCCCGGCCGATGGAGACCCGCTGCATCATCCCTCCGCTCAGCTGGTAAGGGTAGTGGTCATCGAACCCTTGCAGCCCGAGCCTCTCCATCCAGGAGCGCGCCCTTCTTCGCGCCTCTCCCTTGGCGACCCCTTGGGCACGCATGGCGAGGCCGATATTGTCGGCGGCCGTGCGCCACAGAAGGAGGCGGGGGTCCTGAAAGACGTAGCCAATCTTCCCACTTCCGACCAGCACCTCTCCGGTATCCGGTTTGAGTGCGCCGGTGATCAGTCGCAGGATCGTGGTCTTCCCCGAGCCGGAGGGGCCGATGATCCCCATGATCTGATCCGCGGCGATGCAGAATGACAGATCGGTCAGAACCCGCCGGCCGTTGAACGACTTGCTCACACCCTTGAATTCGATCATC
>QLUL01000177.1 GCA_018725425.1 Chloroflexota bacterium | reverse complement strand
AGCTTTAATGAACATAGGGCAGTAAACGGCGTTTCTTTCACCATCTATAAAGGCGAAATCTTCGGCCTTCTGGGTCCCAATGGTGCCGGCAAGACCACGACCATACGCATGCTGTCTACGGTTCTGGAGCCGGACCGCGGAGATGCCACGGTAGGCGGCTATTCCATACGGCATAATGCCGATGCCATTCGCAGCCTCATTGGGGTCTGTCCCCAGGAGTTAGCCCTCTACGCAGACCTTTCCGCTCTTGATAATCTGGTCTTCTTCGGCCGGATGGTGGGGCTAAATGGTAAGGAGGCACAGGCCCAGGCTATGGCTCACCTGGAGCTAATGGGACTGGTGGAGAGGGCCAGAGGGAAGGTGAGCAAGTTCTCCGGGGGCATGAAGCGGCGCATCAACCTGGCTATAGCCCTTATGGGGCACCCCCAGCTTCTCTTTCTAGATGAACCCACGGTGGGCATAGACCCCCAGTCGCGGAACAATATCTACGAAACTATCGAGAGCCTGCGAGAACAGGGAATGACCATTCTCTACACCACCCACTATATGGAAGAAGCCGACCGGCTCTGCGACCGCGTGGCCATTATGGATGGCGGACAGATAGTCGCTATGGATACTCCATATCAACTCAAGAGTCAGATCGGGGCACCCGAGCAGGTAACCCTGGAGGATGTCTTTTTGAAACTAACCGGCAGGAGCCTGCGCGATTAACTATGACTAGACCCCTATTAGTCGCCCTACGTGAAGTTCGCACCTACATGCAGGATAAGGCTGACCTCGCCTTCAGCCTGCTCCTGCCCATAGCCATCTTCGCCCTGATGTACGGTGCCTTTGGCGGGGAATTACCGTTCCACGGCACCGCCCATGTGGTAGATGAAGACCGGGGAATTTACTCCGCCCGCTTCATAGAACGTCTGGACGAGCTTGATAACGTGGGGGTGAAGCTGCTTTCCCCCTCGGAGGCAGATTCCAAGTTAGAGAGAGCGGATCTGCTACTGGTTCTCTACATACCGCAGGGCTTCTCCGATAAGCTCACCTCTGGAGAGTTGGCACAATTGGTCTTTAAGCAGAGAGGCCATGGTGGCCAGGAAGGCCAGATAGTGGCCAGTCTAATTCGTGGCGTGGTGGAGGAGATAGCCCAGGAATTCCAGGTGCATGCCCGGGTGGGAAGTGCTCTGGCCGGAACAGGCATTAGCCAGGGCCACATAGAAATTACCGTGCAGAGATTCCTGGACCGGGAACGTGAGCATCCCATCGTGGAGGTCAGGCAGGAGACGGTGGGCGGTAGACCTGACCCGGTCAACCAATTCCTGCCTGGTATCGTTACTATGTTTGTCCTCTTTGCCATAACCCTGACCGCTGCGACTCTGGTGGAGGAGCGCAAGAAGGGAACCCTGGAGCGGCTGCTTACCACCCGGCTCAGCGTGGGGCAGCTTTTTGCAGGTAAATTTCTAGCTAACCTGTCCCGCGGCTTTGTGCAGACATTTATTTTGCTGGCCCTGACCTATATGGTCTTTCAGCTTTTCACTCCTCTCTCCTTTATTCAATCTCTGGTTATCGCCCTCTTTTTCGCTGCCACCGCCAGTGCCCTGGGGCTCGTTATCGCCTCAATCGCCCGCTCTGAGGATGGGGCTACCTGGATTGCCGTCTTCTTCACCATGGCTATGGTTATGATAAGCGACACTTTCTTCCCCATCGCTGAAGGCTCGGTGCTGTACACCATCAGCAAGGTATCTATCAATACCTATGCCATCGATGCCTTTAGTGCGATAATCGTCCAGGGAGGCTCTCTGGCTGACGTGGGCCTGGAGCTGGGAGTGCTGGCAGGGGTCGCTGCGGTAGGGCTAGTCCTCAGCCGAATTCTCTTCAGGGTTATGCCCGGAGGCAAATAAGAAGCCATGAAACAACTGAGGCATGTCTGGTTCATCGCCCTGAAAGATTTGAAGCTCTTTTCTACAGACCGTTCGGCCCTGATCTTCGCCATCCTTTTTCCCTTCCTCTTCGTGACTCTGTTCCATTTCCTCCTGGCTGATGTCGGTGGTGAGGATAAGCGGCTAGAACTTCATCTAGTCACCCGGGAGGCAGAGGGGGGCCTGAGCCATCAGATAATCGAGGCCATAGAGACTAAAGATGCCTCTGAACTGCAGCCCGGGGAACCGAAAATAATCTGGGCCACGGATTACGATGAAGCTCGCCAGGCAGTTGAGAATCGAGAGATAGATGGCTTTCTGGCCTTTCCGGCGGATTTTACCGGGGCCGTATTGATGGGCTATGGTGCTCAGCTTGAAGTGGTAGCCCATGCTGAGGCTATCCACACCAGGGCTGCTCTCCATGGGCTGGCCCGGGCTATTGCCTCCCGCGTGGGGGCGCAGCAGGTGGCTATCGATGCCACCATAGGGCTGCTGGTAGCGCAGGGGCTAGCCACGGCTGGTGAAGTGCCTGATATTGGGCCAGCCATCCAGCACTTAGTTCGTGGAGACCCGGCAACAGAGAGGGCCTTCATCGAATTCGAGACGGAGAAGGTGGGGGAGGTGGAAGCAACGAACCCGGCCAACTTTGTCATCCCCGGCTATCTGGTGATGTTCGTCTTTTTTGCTGCTGCCCTATCGGCTGGAACGATAGTCCGCGAGCGCCAGAACCATACCCTGGAACGCTTGCTGGCCACTTCGGTAAGGCGGGAGTCCATCCTGGGGGGCATATTCGCTGGCACGGCGGCCAGGGGACTGATTCAGATAGCCATATTTTGGACGGCAGGCATCCTGGTCTTCAAAATAGACCTGGGGCTCTCTCCGACGGCTGTTATCATCCTCTCTATCCTGATGGTGATTATGTCCTCAGCCTTTGCCATCATGATAACCACCATAACCAAGACCCAGCGCAGCGCCGAATCCCTAGCTATGCTCACCTCGCTGGTGCTGGCACCCCTCGGGGGCTGCTGGTGGCCTCTCTTTATCACCCCTGAATGGATGCAGTTCATAGCCAAGCTAACTCCCCACGGCTGGGCAACCACCGGCTTCAACAAAGTGATGATCTTCGGCGCCGATTTCAGTGCGGCAGTTCCGGAGATGTTAGCCCTCGTGGGCTTCGCCGCAATATTCGGCATTGTCGCCGTATGGCGCTTTCGCACCAGCGCTGTTT
>QLUL01000176.1 GCA_018725425.1 Chloroflexota bacterium | reverse complement strand
AATGGTGGTGGTGTGCTCCACAGTGAGCCTTTCCCAATGCCCTTTCCGTTTTCGAAACAGTGCGGTGGCGATCTCGCCTCGTCCACCATTCAGGATGGGGCAAACAGGAAAGCCCACGTCAGCGTACGGGAAGGCCAACACCTCCAATGTGCTTATCCCGACCAGGTGAATGCCCAGAGCGAATGCCAACCCCTTGGCGGTGGCTATTCCCACTCGCAGCCCGTTAAAGCTGCCCGGCCCCCTGGCCACTATGATGCTCTCGATATCGTGGATATGCGCCTTGCGCTGTTCGAGGAGGGAAATCACGTTGGGAATAAGCTCCACAGTATGATTCTGTCCTGCATACCAGGTGATTTCTGCGATGAGAGCGCCTCTATTCGATAGCGCCAGGCTGGCAACCCTGGTTGAGGTGTCTATCGCAAGTTCCATTTTTCTTTCAGTTCCTCCACGAGACCGACGTATCTCTGCCCCCTGGGTTCGAACCGTAATCGACGCTCATTTACCGCCAGATGCTCGAACTTGATAAGCAGGTGTTCTTCCGGGAGCGAATCCAGAGCCCTGTCAGCCCATTCCACCACGCAGATTCCCTCACCATCGAGGTAGTCACTCATTCCGAGCTCAGCGATTTCCCGGATATCATCGAGCCGGTAGAAATCGATGTGGTATAGTAGGGGCACGTTGCAAGGTACCCCTACTTGATATTCTCTCACCAGCACGAACGAGGGGCTTGGGGTATAATCGGGCAGTCCCAATCCCCGGGCAATGCCCTGGGTGAGGCAGGTTTTCCCGGTTCCCAAGCTCCCCACCAGGAGAATCAAGTCGCCCGCTCGGGCCCTCTTGCCGATATCGGCCCCGATCCGCTGCGTTTCCTCCGGGCTGCAGGTGGTTATGGTTAAATTGTCACGCATTATCCGAGTTCATTTTCGGACACGCCGTAGAGTTCAAAGACTATCCTGTCAATCGAGTTCTGAAGTTCCTGGATTTCCCATCTAAGGGTTAAGACTACCTCTAAGACCCTCTGCTTTTGGGCTTCAAACTCCTCCAGCGCCTTTTGCAGTACCTCTATATCGCTTTTTGAAATGATAACTGCCCCGTCTCGGCTAATAGCCACAAACTCCCCCTTGTGCTCTTGCTCCAGCTTTTTGCCATACCGCTGGTACAGCGCATCATCTGCCATCACTCGCTTCTTTAGTTCGCTTGTAGCGTTGTTTCCCATATTACCTGCTATTCAATCGGCTTATAACCAACAGTGATTAGTATTTCTATAGGAACTGTGGTAGTAATGCCGATTTTATTTTTCACTTAAATCCTTCGCAATCATGTTTTTATACTCATCATCGTAGTTGTCATATACTGTTAGGCATTCAGTCAAATAACTAACATTCAGTTTGAATTTCAAAAGTTCTTTATATTTCGTTTTACCGTCAAGCTTGCCCAGCAAGCAGCAGTCCCACGTTCCTATATCGAAGCCAAACTCTTTGCCTTTAGCTTGAAAACTATAAATATTCATGACCGATTTCCGTCCGTCTATTGCAATCTGTGTTGCCCACTCTTGTTTTTCATCCCCTAGCTTACTGCGTGTGGCATTAAAGAAAAGTAGCGCTTTAGCATTTTGTTGCTGCAACCTTAGTAATAGATTATCAATAATGATGGGGGCAGCACCTGTATTATTGAAGCTTAACGGTAATTCAACAATCAATCTGTCTTGTGTTTTAGCTACCATAAGTGAGCGAGGGGAACTGACTACTAAATGACCTTTCCTCCAATGCATCCAATAAAAGCTAAGGACAACAAAGAATAATGCGAATAACGGGACGATAACTTGTAACCAGTAAACTAAATCCATTTTACACCACTCCCATAATAACCTTCTGCTCCTCTTCGTTCAATTCATAGAGGTTGAAGACGATGGTGTCAATTTCCTGCTGAAGGGCTTTAATTTTTTGGCGAAGGTTGGTTGCTTCAGACAGGATTTCCTCTCGCCGCTTATCAAATAAATCTGGCTGTGTAGGAATAAGGACTTGGTTGATTATTTGCCCCCATTCTCTACCTATATAGTTCGGCAATATTCTTTGGAGATATGCCAATAGAGCTTCACGGGCGGTTAAGGTTATCTTTTGCTTATCCTTGGAGGTGATGGTGAGGCTTTGACCATCTTCGGCTTCTTTTATGCTTTTCATAAAGAAATGCTGAGGATTCTCTGGTTGGTATTTAACCTGTGGATGGGTGCGAATAATACGGAGACTTGAAGAGTCAAAAGCTTTGACTATCTCCTCGTCACTTATTTCTGGCAGGGGGTCGCTATCCTGAAGGCGAGTTAAGCGTGCCTTGGGGAAAAGGCGATTATAGCTGGCGAGACTCTTCTTCATCTCGATAATATTGCTAACTAACTCTACCAGGTGGTCGTGAATTTTGACCTCTTCCGGGTGGTCAAGGTTTATGCGGCGGATGGGGATTTGAGACATAGAACCAGTATTGTATTCTCTAACTAACCCCTTCTCCCCCTTCCTCTTCGTATTATAGGAGCACCAGAAATCGGCTACCTTCGAATTCAGAATTGCAGTTATGTATTTCAAGAATTCTAGGGTAGTATCTTTGCTAGTTATAAAGTAGCTGTCAAACTCTGTATAAAATGACTTGCATGTATAAACAAAGCTGTTCTGGCGTGCAAAGTTGGGGGTAACTATCTTCTCCCCCTCAAAGATTTTTTGGTCTCTGGCCCAATGGAGGCTGAACCAAGGAAGCTTTCCCTCCTTAAATTCTCTTTTGTTTTCCAAGATTGGTCGGAACTTCTCCAGATGTGCCTTGATTCTAGGGCACTTATCAATATTGGTATCCTTAGTGATGTAAATGACAAATTGGTGATATTCCTCCGTATAGTATTTATGAATGTCAGTGCTCTTATGATATGGTTTTATCAGAGCCATCTCATTCTCGCTGAGCCGCAAGGATTCCAGCTCTTCTCGAGAGAGAACAAAGATGCCATCCCCAACCTTGATGTTGTAGTGTAAGATAACATCCTGGGGCAGAAGCCTGATGTTGCTTTCGCTAACCTTGGGAGCACCAGAGACAAGCCCCTGGTTTATGTTGCAGACGTCACTGAGGGGAACTCCTGTTTGCTGTATCTTCTCCAGGATTCTAT
>QLUL01000175.1 GCA_018725425.1 Chloroflexota bacterium | reverse complement strand
TGACCATGTTGGTCACGGAGTAGGCATAGATTTTCTCAGTGGGGAGAAGGAAGTGAGCCTGGACCAGGCAGCTGCATTTGACGCTAAAGCCTACGATGTCGGCATTGATGATAAAGTCCTGGTTGTGTCGCCCGGGATTAGCGCTGAAGCGAGGCTATTTGCCCAATACCAGCGGGTAAAAGTGATCGAGTTAGGACAAAAACCGGTTTCTGATCCCACGGTGATCAAAGAAAAGCCTGCCCCGGCAGAGGAGAAGCCGGCTAAGATAGGTAAGGCTGAAACCAGATTACTGCGGCAAAGGTCCCAGCCGGAGGCATTGCAGTTGATTCCTGAAGTAATGGCCAGAAGATACAATGCCATACCCCTGACTGTATCCGGTAAAACACTAGAAGTAGCTATGGCAGATCCGACTGACGTTTTTGCCATAGAGGCTTTCTCCGCCCTCAGCCGAATGAGGATTAAGACGGTAGCTGCCAGCGCCAAGGAGGTCCGAGATGCTATTGATTTCAGTTATAAAGGCTATAGTGAGATTGAAAAGCAGCTTTCTCGCGTCTCCGCCCCTGATGAGGCAACTGCTGATAAGCTTGCCCTTGATGATGCTATTAGCACCCCACTAATTCAGGCTCTCAGCCTTATTATTGAAGAGGCAGTTAAGGCCCGTACAACTGACATTCATATTGAGCCTGATGAGAATAGGTTGAGAGTACGCTACCGTATAGACGGCACCCTTCAAGAGATGATGTCTCTGCCGCTGCAGATACACCGGGCGCTCATTTCTCGAATTAAAATCATGGCTGATATGAACATTGCTGACCGCTTTCGTCCTCAAGATGGGCAATTTTCTGCTGAGGCTAAGGGGCGACAAATAGACGTTCGGGTAGCTACTGCTCCCACGGTTAATGGTGAGATGGCAGTGCTGCGACTTTTGGACAAGTCAATGGCTCTCCTGGGGTTATCGGAGCTTGGTCTGTTACCTGATAGCCTGGCAAAGTATGAAAGTGCGCTCAAGGTCCCCCATGGTATGATTCTGATTAGCGGTCCTACCGGATCGGGCAAAACTACTACTCTATATGCCTCAATCAATTGCCTTGACACTCTGGGGAGGAACATCATTACTATTGAAGACCCGGCCGAGTATCGCTTTAAGGATATTAATCAGATTCAGGTTAATCCTCAAGCCGGCATTACCTTTGCTGCCGGCTTAAGGTCTATCCTTCGTCTTGACCCCGATGTAATACTGATCGGCGAGATACGGGATACTGAAACAGCTAACATAGCAGTTCAGGCAGCGCTGACCGGGCATCTGGTGCTGGCTTCTATTCATGCCAACGATGCCGTCGGTGTGGTCTCTCGTCTCCTTAACCTGGGCGCAGAGCCCTTCTTGATAGCGTCAGTGGTTATCAGTATTATGGCCCAGCGGATGATACGCTGTATCTGTCCTGATTGCAGTCAGCTTATTGAAGCTCCGGTAATAGAGCGGATGGCTTATGAAAAAGAAACGGGGGAAAAACGGACCGAATTCCTCTACGGCACCGGCTGTAAGTCATGTTCCTATACCGGTTTTCTCGGACGGGTGGGAATCTTTGAGATTCTAACTATGAGTGATACCATGAGAACAATGCTCTCCAGCCGGGCTAACAGCAGCCTGATTCGAGCTCAGGCACGTGAAGAGGGCATGATAACAATCATCAACGATGGTATGCGTAAGGTAAAGGCAGGTATCACTACCCCGTCTGAAGTGCTGCGTAATGCCTACTCTGCAGAGTAGTGACTCGGAGGTCCAATATGTATTACCAGTATGCAGCTTATACCGAAGATAAGAAGTTGGTCAAGGGCAGGCTTTCGGCTGCCAGTGAAGAAGAGGCAATCAATCTACTCAGTTATGGTAGCTATCAAGTGATTAGTCTGAAATCGGTTACCCCCTTTTTTGATAAGCAGAAGCTGATAGCTCGCTCTTCTCCTCGGGTAAAGTCGAAGGAAATAATAATGTTTTCCCGTCAGTTGGCACTGCTCCTTGAATCCGGCACCGACATCGTTACTTCTTTAGAGTTATTACAAGCCCAGGTAACTAATCAGACTCTGAAGAGGATAATCGGCGAGGTAGTCTATGACATTCGCGGTGGCTCAGCATTGTCAGCGGCTTTAAGTAAACACCCGCAAGCCTTCCCTCAAATATACCATCGGACAATATCTGCCGGTGAGCAGGGCGGCAATCTGGAAATAGTGCTGCGACAAATGGCTAATTTTATAGAGAGGGGGTTCACCGCTGAAAAAAAGATTAAATCTGCCCTGGCCTACCCCGTTATCGTTGCCATTGTCGCTGTTGTAGTGGTAGGCATATTGGTTACCTTTGTTTTGCCCACTTTTGTCGGCTTAATCACTGCCATGGGGGGTGAGTTGCCTTTACCGGCAAGGATACTCATTGGGATTAGTGATTGGTTTGGCAGTTATGGGCTTTTTCTGTTATTAATGCTTGCGATTGCCGGCGTTCTAGGCTATATTTATACCAGAACCCCGGTCGGGAAATATCAGCGGGATAAACTGTTACTCAGATTACCCATATTGGGGCGCATTATTCTCCTTAGTGAGCTTTCTCGCTGCTGCCAAACTATGGCATTGTTATTCAAAATCGGCTTGCCGCTGCCGGAAATTATGGCCATGGTTATTCGAGGCAGTAACAATAAGGCTATGGCTGAGGCTTTGACCGAGGTTCAGCAGGAGTTGATTAAAGGGGAAGGCTTGTCCCGACCGATGTCGAGAAGGAAGCTCTTCCTCCCACTGATGGTGCAGATGGCGGGAGTTGGTGAGGAAACCGGCAATCTTGATGGCACACTGGCTACTGTGGCTCAAAGCTATGATATGGAGGCTGATGACCGCACTAGCTCGGCGGTGGGGCTTATTCAACCGGCGCTGATCGTGATTGTCGGCTTAATAGTTGGTTTTATTGCCCTGGCTTTAGTTACTGCTATGTTTGGTGTCTATGCTCAGATGGGTTTGTAGGGGATAAGTTATGCGGAAGAATGAACGGGGCTTCAGCCTGATTGAGGTATTGGTAGCTCTGGCTCTGCTGGGCATAGTTGCTGCCGCCTTCCTTATGGCGTTATCTACCGCCTCCAGGGCTCTGTTTGTCGCTGATGAGCGAGC
>QLUL01000174.1 GCA_018725425.1 Chloroflexota bacterium | reverse complement strand
CATTCGGGAGGGGGGAGGTGCGGGGGGGCACAATGGCATGAAGTCCATCATTGACCATCTCAAGATCTGCGATTTCCCCCGCATTCGAGTTGGCATCGGGCCGGTAGGGGTAAGGGCGAATTTATTCGCCCCTAAGCCAGATGAATCCCCCCAAAAAATGCGCTCTCGGGAATACGTCTTAGGGCATTTCACCCCTGACGAAAGGGCAGTGCTCTCTGAGGTTTGCCCCCGGGTCGCCGAAGCCATTTACAGCATTATCAACGAGGGGACCGCGGCAGCGATGAATAGGTATAACCTGGGATAAATTATGCACGCACACGGCATAGACGTAGTGGAAATATCCCGCATCAGAGCAGCGATAGATTCGTGGGGTGATCGTTTCCTCAAGCGTATCTATACCGAAGGGGAGATCGAATACTGTCGTGGGCGGCTGCCGCAATTAGCCGCCCGCTTTGCCGGCAAGGAGGCGGTGATGAAAGCTCTGGGATATGGGGGGGTATCCTGGCGTGATATGGAGATATTGCCCGATGGACGCGGGGCTCCCCTGCTTCATCTGAATGGTAGCGCCCGATCCAGAGCGGAGAAACTGGGGATAAAGGAGCTTGCCATCACGCTTTCGCATTCCAGGGAGTATGCCATTGCCTCAGTGGTAGGAGAAAGAAGTGAAGATAGTAACCGTTGAGCAGATGCTGGAGCTGGAGCGTCGCAGCGCCGATGTCGGCTCGCCACCGGACGTACTCATGGAGAATGCCGGGCTGGCGGTGGCCAATCGAGCCAGGGAGTTTCTAGGCGATGTCATCGGTCGCTCCATACTGATTCTGGTAGGGCCGGGAAATAATGGTGGTGACGGACTCGTTGCTGCTCGACATCTGCACGATTGGGGAGGAAGGGTTCATCTATTTCTTATCCAACGCAATACGCAGAACGATAAGAACTTTTCCCTCGATATGGAGCGAGGAATTGGCTGGACCGATGCTGCCGGAGACGCAGACCTTTCGATCTTCGATAAAGCCCTCTCCTCGGCCGACATGGTGATCGATGCCCTGTTTGGCACCGGCAAAATACGTCCTCTGGAAGGCACCGTAAGGCAGATGCTCGAACGGGTGAGCGCCACTAAAGAGTCTCGACCCGGCCTCAAGATCCTGGCTATCGACCTCCCATCAGGCATGGATGCCGATACCGGTGCCACCGATCCTGCCTGCCTCGCTGCTGATCTGACGGTTACCCTGGGTTATCCTAAAGTCGGACTCTTCAAGTTCCCCGGCGCAGCCACGGTGGGTCAACTTGACATTGCGGACATCGGCATTCCAGCCGATCTGGCAGAGGGTATCGCCACCGAGATGATCACCGCTGAGTCGGTCAGGGCACTGCTTCCTTCACGCCCACTCCATGCCAACAAGGGAACTTTCGGGCGATTGCTGGTGGTGGCTGGCTCCATCAACTACATCGGTGCGGCATACCTCGCCTGTGAGGGAGCAATGCGGGTAGGGACGGGGCTGGTCACCCTGGCCACTGCAAAGAGTCTTCATCCAATTCTGTCTGGCAGGCTCATCGAGGTAACCTATATCCCTCTGCCGGAGAGCGAGCCCGGTGTCATTAAGAGGGAGGCCGCGCCAGTAATTCGGGAGCAGCTTCCTGACTATGACGCCATGCTTCTCGGATGTGGATTGGGACAGGATCCGGAGACGGCACGATTTCTCAGAGAACTCCTCTTCGACGGTCAGCACAGCAGTCGGCAGTCGGCAGTCGGCAGTCCGGGGGGCAGGAGACTATCGACTGATATGGTCATCGATGCCGATGGTTTGAATATACTGGCGCAAATCCCGCAGTGGTGGGAGATGCTGCCGGGCAAAGCGGTGCTCACCCCCCACCCCGGAGAGATGTCGCGGCTCACCGGAGACCCGGTAGCTGAGATACAAAAGGAACGGGTGGAGACAACCCTGAAAGCTGCCGCAGAATGGAAGCAGACGGTGGTGCTCAAGGGAGCCTTTACGGTGGTGGCCTCATCTGAGGGTCAGGTCAGGATAAGCGGGGCGGCCAACCCCGGGCTCGCTTCGGCGGGAACCGGGGATGTCCTCTCGGGAGTTATCGCCGGGCTGATGGTCCAGGGGCTCTCGCACTTTGATGCCGCCAGTTGCGGCGTCTATCTTCATGCCATGGCGGGAGAGTTGGTAAGAGAGGAGCTGGGCGACACTGGCATGGTTGCCGGCGATCTCCTGCTCAAGTTGCCGCTGGTGATACGAACGCTGACGCATTCCGTCAGTGATTAGTCACCAGTCATTGGATTGGGCGGCTTGGCACGGACCGAACTGGCGGATGGAGTAGTGTTTGATGCGCAGGACATCTCAAGAAGCGGCACCTTTGGATACTTCAGAATAGGCGTGCCGGCCGGCAGAATTCAATGTTACTGACCTGGTAATCAACCCTGAAGAGGCTCTGGCTGGCGAAGAAGTTGCCATATCAGTTAGGGTGGAGAATATTGGTGACGTAGGAAGCACTCATACGGTGGAACTGGCAATTAACGATGTGGTAGCGAAGACAAGGGATATCACCCTGGCTCCTGGGAACGAAGAGACAGTGGTGTTCATTGTAACCAGAGATCTTGCCGCAACCTACGGCGTAGATATTGCTGGCTTCACCGGCGCCTTTGTGGCCAAGGCAGTACCGCCACCTCCCCCACCAGTTAACTGGTGGCTTATAGTGGGCATAATTGCTGTGGTGATAGTAACAGGACTGGTCGTCTTCTCTGTGATTAGAAGAAGGAGGGCTGCTTGGGATGAGCATCGTAGATGAATGTCTGGACCGTTAACAAAATTAAAGGAGGTAATTGAAAATGGAAGGGATCATAGTTCTCATAATCATCCTGATACTGGCAATGATTGTGCTCGCCAAGGCAGTAACTATCATTCGCCAGGCCGAGAGGGGCCTCGTAGAGAGGTTCGGTAGGTACAAGGAAACCCTGGAACCGGGGCTGAGGTTGATCATACCTTTTGTGGACACGTTGAGGTATAGAGTGGACATGCGAGAAACTGTTCTGGATGTAATGCCCCAGCCGGTCATCAGTAGGGATAATGTCACTGTAACCGTAGATGCCATGGTCTACTACTACGTGACAGAAGCCCAGGCTGTCAAATACAGAGTGGCCAACTTCGATGTTGCGGT
>QLUL01000173.1 GCA_018725425.1 Chloroflexota bacterium | reverse complement strand
TCCCATTCCCATCCTTCCCCTGTCGTCGGTCTGAATTCCCCATTAATACCCTCTCCTGCTATTGCAGCCAGTGGTGCTACCAGCAAGGTCAGCGCAGTCACAAGCAAGGCGATCCCTTTTATTCCCTTCAGTTTCATTTTTGTTACCCTCCGTTTCTTATGTTTTTGCCCACTTTTTGTGAGTGTGGACGAACTCCCAGCTCACCTGACCACATTTAGCTTATCATCACTGGCGCTCACCTCCCTTCGTGGCGACCATGATTTGCCCCTCTATAATATATAACGAAAGAGACAACGATTCCATCTACTCTTGCCTCCATTCCAGCCAATGTTGCAGCATTTCTTCTTCTAATTCCTGCCGCTCCTCCGGGGTTACTAACGGCGTTACTAACCCTCGCTCAAGGGCATAATCAAGGAGCTTGCGAATAAGCTCTGTTGCTTCCTCGACGCTTAATCCCTTAATGAACTCCTCAACTTCCCCGATGCGCATACTCGATAACTCAACGTCGGGAAAGAGCAGCGCAAAGACATGCAACATCACTTGTTTTTCCATCATCTCATCAGGGTCCCACTTTTCTTGCCAATAGCGGGTGTGGTGACGCACGGAGCCTCCGCCCTGAAAGTTGAGCGGAGCTTCGTTGCCAACTACGGCTTTAATGGCCTCGATATACTCTGGCCTTACCTCCCCAGCAAGTTGAACCCCTATTATCTGATCCCTCCATGATGAGCTTGTCCCGGATACAGGAACCTCTATTATGCCCGGCGGAAGGTCCCAGGGACGTGAGAATGTTCCCCAAATCTTATCTTGCCAGCCCCAAATTTCCTCCCTGGTAAATTCGGCCTGGAAGAAGTCGAATTCTATGCCATCAACGCCCTCCACTATCGCTTTTATGGCCTCTTTATACTCGTCCCTCACCTCTCTGAGCCCTACCAAGATAACCATGATCTGAGTGGCGCCCGTCTCGGGGTCTGTCCCACAGTGGCGTCGGCAAAAATCTACCACAGGTATACCTTGGGCGTTCATATAAGGTATAGCCTCAAACAGTTTTTCATAGGCTTTCGTGTGCTCGGGGTTAGGCATGTAGACATCAGATGTTAGTGCTGTTAGTGTTAGTTCCTCAGCGGCCAGATTAGTATCCCCCTCAGCGGTGACATCACCATCTACCTCAGCACCGTAGCCATAATCCGCCACCTGCTGATTACCATGGAAAGCCACAAGCCCCCCCGCACCGAGCATGGCAATCACGACTACCAGACTGATCACTAACCACCATTTTTTCATTTTCTTTTCCCTCCTTTTTCTTCTTCCCTGGAGTCGCCCCCTACTCGATCTCATTCTTACATCGTTATCACCTCCTGAAAGCACACCCCCCACTTCCCCGTTTGCCCCCATACCTTATCCACATTTTTGCCCCTCTATAATATATAACGAAGCAGACGCCAAAAAGTTAGGTATATTTAAGACGCTTGGAACGACCGGTTCTGCTCACCCGCTTGCGATTGCTTTCCGCACTGGCGTATAATCTCAGCAGAAGGGTTTCTTGAAGGCAGATCTATTGAACGAGAACTTCCTCCATGAAGAAATAACCTTGATTCGCCGGGCCAGGGCAGGCGACAGGGAGGCTTTCGGGCAACTGATGGAGACTCATGCACCGCGAGCCTACCGTATTGCCTTCGCCATCCTCCGGAACCAGAGCGACGCCGAGGACACGGTGCAGGAAGCCTTCATCACCGCCTATAAGTCTATCAAGAAACTGGAGAAGGAGGGCTCCTTTGTCTCCTGGCTCAGCCGCATAGTCGCCACCAGGGCCTATGACCTCCTGCGCAAAAGGCAGCGAGAGCGCAAGGCTGTCGAAGCCACTATCTCCATACACAAAACGGCGATGTCTCATAATCCTGCGGAGAGCAGACAGGATTTTGCCCTCGACCTTCATGAAGCGATCACCAGGCTGCCGGAGCTGCACCGCCTGGTCATCATGCTGCACTACTCCGAGGATGCCTCCACCGATGAAATAGCCCGTACCTTGAACCGTCCTGTGGGAACCGTAAGAAGGATACTGAGCGAATCATACCGCTTGTTACGTCTATATTTAGAGGGGGGTGATAGATAATGAAGTGTCACCAGGTCAGGGAGAGATTGGCAGAATACTTAGCCGGCGCCTTCCGGGGCAATGACCTCAATGCCTTTGAGGGGCATCTCCAGAGTTGCCAGGATTGCGCTAATGAACTGGAGAGCGTCAGCAAACTGGATGTCCGCTTGAGGCAAGAGGTTCCCCGATACTGGGAAAGCATCGAGCCGGCTCCCGGTTTCCTTGTTCGCCTGCAGAGAGTAGAACTGGAGAGGTCACCAGGTTGGATCTCCGTCATCACCGGAGCCTTCTCGGCGCTATGGTTGCGGCATCGCCCGGCGCTGGCGGCGGGACTATCCATCCTTCTGGTGGTGACCCTGGCCCTCATCGTCCCGCGGATGATCGCACCGGCCCCGGTGGGGGTGGGATTGATCGAGAAGGACGTGGACGAGGAAATGGAAGTAGCACCAGTATCGGAGCCGCCCCAAATCGAGCGCTTGGTTGAGGTGGCTGGACTTGACGCCGCACCAGTAAAAGGCGCGGAGGTTGCACTTGCCGACAAAGTGGACCGCGACCAGCAAATCGCCAGGGCGGTGGATTACCTCAGGTCCAGCTTCAATCCCGAGGTTGGGCTTATCTTTCAGAGCAAGGAACCTGGCTTCAGGATGGTGGGTAGCCGGCAATATCGTTATGACCAGATATACTGGCTCTATCCCGATAACCTGATCGCCTCGTATGTCCTCCAGCCGTTCGATGCGGAGATGGCTCAAGAGATAGCGCAAACACTGCGGCGCTACGCCCAGCGGCCGAGCCGGCTATTTGAGGTTCTCTTTGGCGAGCCGATACCGAGGGATATCTCCATCGCCAATGAGGTTGTGGTGGCCAGGGAGGCCGAGTTCCTGATTATCGCCCGATTCCACGATTCGCCGATGCCGCTATCCTGGCAGGATTACGGCGACATGCTCATCTATCAATCGCTGAATCAACACCTGCGCGGCGAGGGAGAGGCGGCGAGGAAGTACTTCCATCAGGCATATTCGATGTGGGATGGGAAGGGAATATACGATGCCGCGACCAGGAGAGAGGGTATCTATGCC
>QLUL01000172.1 GCA_018725425.1 Chloroflexota bacterium | reverse complement strand
GAAATAAATTCAGAGCCTGCCCTGAACTTGTTTCAGGGGTGACAAATTGCGACTTTTGCAAGAGGCTCACATGTTAGGACTATAACATACATAGCTCATATGTTCAAGTTATTTCCGGACACTTCCTTAGTATACTGATACGGCTGGGCCGAGTCAATATCATTAAAACCGGCTGGCAAAAACCAGTGAGTGATTACTCCGATAAGAGCGCCGAATTCGAAATGCTTTGTCAAAGAGCTCAAACAGGACACTACACAGCCAAACAGCGAAACAATCCGCTATTTTGTTGACTCTCCTCTAACCTTCGAGAGCCAAAGGCCTATTGGTGGCATTGAGTTGAAAACAAGTGGTGCAAAGGAGGACTTATGACGCGGCAAGTGCAGCTAAGTCAATCCCTCTGAACTCGGAGGGTGCCATGATTATAAGTTGCTCAATGATCCTTTGCCGACACTCTATGGCAAAATCCAAACACCACTTTAGTTCTTCTTTTTCAACGGTCTCCACTGTCCGATGAGGGAAGACGAGCTTCAAAAGGCCAGCGGATGTCTTCTTGATGCTATCTTGGTTTCTGCCGGTCATTCCACTTAGAGCTACATTGGCGCTGACCAGGGTTTGATAATTCTTTCGGCGCAGCCTGGTGAAGATCTCTGCTAAATAATCAGTAATAAATCCGTAGCCAGAAGCATAATTCTCTGGTTGAATTTTGGGCAATTCCCATCCTGGCAGGAAGGCATGTAGACGGTCAAGCAGTGCCAGGTCCTGCAATTCAGGCGGGAGAACGGAGAAAAGATGCACATAGTGGCTGGCAGGCTCCTTTCGCCTTATATCAGTATCAATGTTGCCCCCGAGGACAATACTCGCTTGGGCGGAGAACTCGAGGGGCCCCCGCGAGAATTTGCCCGTCTGCATATAATCTTTGAGAATGCTTATGGTAGCTTCGGGGTCAGCAAAGCTGGTGCTAGCAATCTCATCGAAGAAAACCACATCCTTCTGTCCTAGAATGCCAATTTTTCTGCTGGCCTGGTTATAGAAAAGGGTGGCTGGCGTTGCTTTACCGCCAGAAATAACAAAGGAGCGGCTGGAGGTATTACGATAGGTGTAGGTCTTTCCCGTTTCACGGGGACCTAGCTCGATGAGATTGTAGTTAGGTTCAACAAAGGGGACTAGGCGAAGCAACATCAGCATTTTCTCTCGCCCAGAGAATCTCTCTGGGTTGAATCCGACGCTCTGGATTATTAGATCAATCCATTCCTCATCGGAGAAGAGCTGCCGCTTTTCAATATAGTCATCCAAGTCAAGGCGAGTAATTTGAAATGGGCTAAAATCCCGAACATAGAAAGGATAAATTTTGCCCTTTAATTCATACCCGGGGTCATATTCTACAGTTAGAGTGCCCCAGGCTCCCCCAGCAAGAAGGATATCGCCAAATTCCCTGAGTATTGCCTGGCTAATACGGACAAAATTGTCACCCAGGGCAGGAACCTCAGCCCAGTAGTGGTCACGACTGGCATCCAGACGCACTTGCAATTGTCCCAGTAAGACATACTCGCCTTTTTCCTTGATACGGCTCTTGATAAGCTCTCTAGCTTCGCTTTCCACATAATGCTCTGCCAGCAGCCTGTCCACTCGTTGCTGACCGGGCACCGGATCCGAAGGGTTCACATATCTGGCACATAGATATTCCATCACATATCGGGGGAACTCTTTATAGGCTTCGTTCCAGCGTGTTAGCGGCTTGAGAACCACCCTATCCCCCAAATCTTGCTCTACCTTTTTATCCAAGTCAGTCACTTAAGTTCACCTTCCTCACTACCAGTATCAGAGTTCATCGAGCTTCTCCAGAGCACTGGTATCTAATTCCACCTTATCTTTGCGTGGGGTTACTATGATTGGTACCACCCTGGGAGATAGCAATTCCTGCTTGCCAGCGATATCAGTGTAGGCCAGCTTGCAGGTAAGCCGAGTAGTTTTCAATTTCTTGCTGAACTTGGGTATAAAGGTAAATGATGCTCTATGCTCCTGCTTAGGTTTGAGGCGTGCTTCAAATTCGTCGCGCTCGCCGGTATCAATCTCCAAAGAAAGTGTGAAGTCCCCCTGGCGGTTACCGTTATTCCTTATCCCGATCTCTACTGTGGTTTGCTGGTCTTCCAGAACCTCTAAGGAGCCAGGAACCTTGACCCACTGGAAACCTATTGTTGGGGTGACTATCTTTCGTATTATAGCCCCTGGTATTACCATCTCACTCAATGAGATGCCACCATGAGCATAGCGGGTGAATCTACCCTTCTCCCGCCCAAACCATTTCCTTCCCCTGGCTACAGTGAAGAGCCTGTCCTCGCCATACTGAACTCTTACTCCATCTGAATGCCCTAGCCCTTTCAGGTAACGATAACAGATCGGATTCCGTAGGTCTTCATCCTCTAAACCCTGCCATTCGGGAGAAGCTGTTATTTGAACTTCGTCTTCCTTTGCAAGTTCAATGAATCCATGGTCACTGATAACGACTACCACATCTTCCTCATCAAGCCGACCTCGCAGGTCAGGTAGAACACCGTCTTTGACCTTGTTGGCTATCACATTGTTCAATTCCCAGACACTGTCACGAAAGGCATGAATCCAGTCATCGCTGAGATTGTAAATCAGGATATTATAGGGCTTGCGGTCAAGATCGAATCCGAGGCGTCGTTGTCCCATATCGGTTTCGCTGCTGGTAACAATTCGCAATTGCTCATGTCGCTCCGCTTCCAATATGTTGAATAGCCTGGCTGCTAAGATATGGTGGTCTGAGGTAGGTTTCCCTTTATAGTTGGTCCACGACAGTGGTATTTTGCCAGAGAGAAGGCTTACACGAGCTATGTCGGTATAGGAGGGCAAGATGCAAACATATGCTTTCTCCTCTGCGATTTCAAACTCTTCAGCAAGGATAGGCTTTACAACCTCCTGCCAAGTATCCCATCGCATTCCATCAAAGACGAGTATCCAGACTCTAGATTTATATGGTGGATAGGCTTTAGGCTTGAGTATAGTATTGCGTAGCACATTGATGGAAAGCCGAGGATGAGAGAGATAGCTCTGCCAATTGGCTTCTATCATCTCGGCTAATCTCAAGTCAGCCTTCTCCAAATGGCTACGGACGCGCTGTAGTAATTCAACCAGATAGCCTTGCATGTCCCGATGGAGCTGATCACTACCTACGCTCTTTAGATGATGGTTTACTTTAGC
>QLUL01000171.1 GCA_018725425.1 Chloroflexota bacterium | reverse complement strand
GAGAGCGAAGCCAGCTCAGCCACAGCATCCCTCCTCAATACTCAATACCCCGTCACCACGAAGATGAAGCCACTTGAATCTCTGCTCACAGATTTCTAGAAGCAAGAAGCCAGAAGCAAGAAGCCAGAAAGTTCGACCCCTCTTGCTTCTGGCGTCTTGTCTCTTGCCTCTAGAACCTCCGCCTATTCCTCTTCCTGCGTCTCAGTTTCGGCGGGTTTATGCTTCCTGGCTTTCTTGATCACTTCCACCGCTACTGGGATTGGCAAGACACTGGTTACGCCTTTAGGTTTCTTAGCACCACTCTTAGGCTTTTTCGATTCTCGATGGGAATAATTTCCTCGCCTGGCCATATCGCTACCTCGTAAGCAAGGGTTATAGGTTATCCCTTATCCCCTGGTTAGAGTTTAGCAGAGGGAGAAAGCACTGTAAAGTGGTGAGAGGCAGCCGGCTTATAATTCGCTAAGAAGCTCTCCTTGAATTTAAGGAAGGATCCCTCGATGATGGCTCTTCGCATCTCTTCCATGAGCCTCAAGATAAAGGTAAGGTTGTGTATTGTCGCTAATCTGTAAGCCAGAAGCTCCTCGCATTTGAAAAGATGATGTAGATAAGCGGCTGAGAAGGTGCGACAAGTATAGCAATCGCAGTCTGGGTCTACGGATCTATCCTGGGTCTTGAAGCGAGAATTGTGGATGTTGGCCCGGCCATGGCGGGTGAAAAGCGCCCCATTTCTGGCGATGCGGGTGGGCAGAGCACAGTCGAACATGTCCATTCCGCAGGAGATGCATTCCACCAAATCCTCGGGCGAGGCCACACCCATTAGATATCTTGGCTTATCTAGAGGCAGCAAACCGGCGGTCTCTCGCGCTACGAGGTACATCAGATCCTTGGGTTCACCCACGCTGAGGCCACCGATGGCGTACCCCGGAAAGTCCAACGAGACTAAATACTCCGCTGATTCTTTTCGCAGTGGAATCGAAGTGCCGCCTTGCACGATTCCGAACAGCGCCTGGTCCCTCCGATGGTGTCTCCCGAGGCATCTTTCAGCCCAAACATGGGTTCGGTGCATTGCTTCGCTGATGAGCCGGGCATTCTCAGAGTAAGGCGGGCATTCGTCAAGAACCATTATAATGTCCGCCCCCAGTCCCTCTTGAATCTCAATGGCCAGCTCCGGGGTGAGGAAATGCTCGCTGCCATCAATGTGAGATCGAAAAAGGACTCCTTCATCGTTGACCCGGCGCAGGGGTCCCAGGCTGAACACCTGGAAACCACCACTATCGGTAAGCAGCGGCCCTTCCCATGCCATAAATCGGTGCAGCCCGCCCAGTCGCTTAATGACCTCAATTCCAGGCCTGAGGTAGAGATGGTAGGTATTGCCCAGCAGGATTCTAGCCCTGATGGCGCTCAGATCGTCCGGGGCTAATGCCTTGACCGAACCCTGAGTAGCCAGGGGCATGAACACCGGGGTAGAAATCGAACCATGGGGAGTGGTCAATAAGCCGGCGCGGGCTCCTGTATCGGGGCAGGTTTTCTCTATACGAAAGAGTTCCATTTTTCAACTTGCATTGAGCCACTGCGCCTTACCGCGAAGTAGTGCGGGGACTTGTCCCCCGCCACACCCTTGCTGAGGATAAACCTCGGCGCTACATAGCCTCCTCCACCGCCTCGTTGATGACGTACCCGGAGAGGTGCATCAGGGTATCGAACATATCTTTGTCTATTTGCTCCTGCTGCATCGAGGCATGGCAGGGATAGTAGTGGCAGATAAGCGCTGCCTTTGGAACTGCCTCGTTAGCAGAGAGCCCGACGAGTCCCGCAGCGGCATAATGAGTGCTGCCGCAGGGAGCACCGCGTTCCACCTCAACTGCCTCTATCTTATTTGTCTCCGGATCGATCTTGATCTTGAGTTTGGGGCGGCCAAAGTATCGGGCAAAGGCAGCGATCAACTCGCTATCGTATGATTCAACGCTGCGACGATACCCGTAGCTATTTTCGGTGAGGGTGCAGAAGGTCTTGGGAAAGGCCGCGGCTACGCCGAGACCGGCAAGTCTCCTTTGCACCTGGTTCTTCATCCCCAGCGGCATAAAGCCTGAATTGTCGATCGGAGCGATAACCGCCTTCGCCCCCGCTGCAACAGCCGCATCGGGAATCAGTTGAGGGGCTTGTGGCGATTCACCGAGGAAGAGGATCAAATCTGCTTTCGGCAAATCCTGGGTTATGAACTTCTGGGGCTCGTCAATAATCGCCGGCAACGCGGCCGGAAGATCGATGCATTCCACCGTCCAACCGGCGGGGCTCCGTTCCTTTATGTTCCTGAAGATTCTCTTTCCACCAGATCCCTGAACGAAAACCAGAATCCTCATGATTCCCTCCTCAATTGCCGAGATCGTTTAGCCGCTTCAGCCAGTTCACTGCTGTGCGTATCGCCGTTTCATTGGTGCGCAGTTGGTGCTCTCCGCCGGGGATCATCACCAACTCCTTGGGCTCTTCGGCCTTTTCGTAAAGCCGTTGAGCATGGGAAGGGGGGATCAAATCATCGTTCTCACCATGGATCATCAGCAGAGGCCGAGGTGATACCTTTTCTATGCTGCTCATAGGGTTTACCTGCCTCAGATGGTCACCCCACTCCGCAATCGATCGAGGGAAGTCATCGTCCCTGATCGTCCCCACTGAGCGGCACTGATCGAGAAACGCTGCCAATCGTTCTCCAGTGGTGAAAATTGAGAACTCGGCAGGGCAGGCACAGGTCACCAGGGCCGATATGCGTTGATCCCGAGCGGTGACATAGGCTGAGGTCGCCGCTCCACCGCTGAATCCGATAAGCGAGATGCGCGAGAGATCAACGCCATCAAGCTGGATAATGTAGTCAACCACGGACTGGAGATCGCGAGTCCAACCCAGCAAATCCAGATTGCCTTCACTCTCCCCGGTGCCCCTAAAATTGAATATGCAGGTGATGAATCCCTCTGCCGCAAATCTTTCGGCAAGCAGGGGATAACCCCTGTTTCGAGGATTGGCAGGGGCAGCAGGGATCCCGTGACAGATACAAAGCGCCGGCTGCAAACCGGGCATCTTCCGCGGATAGTAGACCTCGCCCACAATCTTCAGGCCATCTACCCAAAGAGATATTTTCTCGCTCAGGTTTCCACTCCCTTCAACCGAGATTATATCTTAGTTTGCCATGAAAGTCGAACTTGACCGGACACGCATTCATGTGGTATACTTT
>QLUL01000170.1 GCA_018725425.1 Chloroflexota bacterium | reverse complement strand
GGTTGCGAGGCGTAGCCGAAGCAAACTCGGAGCGAGATTCCTCGCTTACGCTCGGAACAAGCTCCGCAATCTCAAGGCAGAATAGAATAGATTGCTTCCCGCCACGCTTCGCTCGCGGCTTTGGCTTCGCTCGCAATGACAGGACAAATTGTGCAACGATTTATGAGGTCAACTATAACTGACGAGATAAGATTAAAAGATACTTCACCTTGCGTATCCTGGGTTAGCTAGGTTATAATAAGTGGCGATTGAACCAGGTGATAGGTATAGGCGAGTCTAAGGGTTTAGTCTGAAGGAAGCTCTTTAGTCTTCAGCCTTCAGCCTAACTACCTGATACGCTGATAGTATTATCGGCCGGGGCACTGAGATGGTCAGTTGTATTTAATCCGGGGGTTAGATTATGGGGATGTTCGACACGATTCACTTTGACCGGGAGTATACCTGCCCAATGTGTGGGGAAAGTATAGTCTCTATCCAGGTCAAGCAATTTGACAAAATACTGGAAAACTATTATGTCAAAGATTGCATCTCCCACGCGGAGGAGGTCAGGATTATAAAGGATGAGCTATTCTGCAGCAAAAACCATAGCGGTATAAGCATCTACATTGTGGTCAATAGAGGCATCCTGATGGGAACAACTCAAACCATGGAAGAAGCAAGGAGGCTTTTGGATGACCTCAATCTGGAAAAGCTTATCTTATGGTACCATGACCTTTACCGGAGATACGTTGAAGAAAGAAGGGAACAGGAATCGTATAGAAGATTCCTGGAGGATCTTCGAGAGTGGTATGGTGAGCGGCTGTATGAGAAATCAAAGGATGAGCTTACTATGCGCCTCTGGCTGGGCTGGAATTCAAGGCATCTCAGGGGTGCCTTGAGTGCGGTGGAATCAATCGAAAGGTTTTTGAGTTACAAGAAGATGCTGAAGGCATTAAACAAGCTCTGGGAAGAAGGTAATGAAACCCTTGATATCTACTACCCCGAGGAAATGCTTCCTGGAGAGGAGGATTGGTCGGTTGATGTTTATCAAGATGAGCTCAATGACCTCTGTCACCTGAATTGGACATGGACGGTTATGAGTAAGAAAGGGCTGGAGGCGGAAGGGGAGAAAGAGGATGAGCTTCCGGAATGGAGCATGGTGGCTGAAGAGCCTTTCTCCGATGAAGTGGTGTGCCAGTCCATTAAAAGGTGGCTGCAAGGCAGGGGTTACAAATTCGAAGTAAGGTTGATACCGCTTGAGCAGGCAAGAGGTTCTGGACTTATCAAGAGATTGATGCAGATAGATATTGAGTCGGAAAAGAAGGGGGCTGTTCCTTTAGAGCAAGCCATGGAAGAATTAATCGAGGAGGAGGAGAAAAGAATGGCTGGCATGATAGAACGCCAAAAGGGCAAGAGTAAAGTCTTCTATTATGACGGCTTTTATGGTTCGCTTGTGCCTGATGTGGAATCCGATAGACTGATAGGCAAGATTGAAGGAGTAAAGAAAAACATAATTTATGAAGGTAAAACGATAAAGGAATGTGAGCAGAAGTTTAAGGAAGCTGTCTTGAAGTACCAGAAGGAAGTTTAAATGGCTACCCTGACACATGATACCGAACATCCATGTGCGGGTCATGGTCTCATCCGCGACCCGGATCCGTACCGAGCAGTCAGAGGATGAAGCATATATAGCTGAGGTTCCTGAACTCCCAGGATGTATGGCAGACGGGGCAACTTATGAAGAAGCACTGATGACGAATAGCTGATTACTGATTGCCCGTAACCCATAACCCATGATCCATTACTTGATAATCGCACGTCTGGCTGATAGTATTATCGGCAGAGGCACCGAAGTAATTAAGCAAGAGCAGGGCTTTAAAGCATTAAGACTTTTCATCGGAGCTGATGCCAGGGTAGAATTATAGTAAGTGCCTGGGCGGGGGTTAATAGTCCTGAGTTTGGGGGAATAATGCGAGAATTACTATTATTCTGAAAAATCCGGGGATCAGTATGTTTCACTGTGTCTGGGGATAACGGTGGTGGGCTGCGGATCTACTAAGGAGGAGGCTATATCCAGCGTAAGAGATGCACCAAAGATAATCGTGGACCCAACGAGGTCCCCCATGAATTCGATCTCCCCGGTTGTGATGTCCATCTTTACTTCGCTTCCATCGGCGAGCTCATATGTCCTTCGGGCTTTGGGGTTCAACCCGATGTCTCTCAGATATTTCCCGGGAACAACACAATCCACCGCACCGGCATCTATGAGGAACAAACCTTCCCAGGTGCGTTCTGCTTCCGCTGGATTTCGGATGATGACAGTCACGTGTGTCATGCCCATATTCCCATCTCCTCTTCTGAGTATTCAAAACCGCCTTGTCTGAGTGATGTTTCGCTCAGCAAGCTAACTCCTTATTACGCAGAAAAACTCGCGGAGTAGGTTATAGGTAAGAGGTTATGGGTGCCCCTCTCGCCTATAACCTATGACCCATAACTTAGCCCTTCAGATCAAGAGCGAAAATAATCGCCCTGGCAACAGCGGTCATCTTCTGAGGAGAGAGGGTAGTAATTCGCTCAGCCAGCCTGGCCTTAGGGATGGTAAGGATATCGTCAAGGTTTACAACACACTCTTGAGGCATCCCATCTTCCAGACCAAGTGGCACTTCGACCGGGATGGCACGAATGGTGCGAGTGACCATGCCAACGGTAACCGAGGTTCTCACTCTGTAAGCGGCATCCCTCGACAGTAAGACAACTGGCCGTCTGCCAACGGGTAGTGGTAGTTCAGCCCACCATACTTCGCCGCGGCGCACTTATCATGACTCCTTGGGCAAAATCTCGCCAGCCAGGGCTACCTGTGCCTCTCCTGGCTCCGGTTCCTCCGGTAACCTCTCGTACCCCTGCTGATATAACCGGTCCAACTCTTCAGATTCTGCTTGTCCCAGGTAGCGCCGGCAGGCCTGGCGAATCAGCTCTGATCTGGTTTTACGTTGCTTTCTGGACAGTTGGTCCAGTGCAGTAAGTAGCTCTTCGTCAACTGGAACCTGTATTACCTTCTTGAGCATTGAATCCCTCCACATTTCATTCCGTAATCATTATACACATTAATTTGTATAATGTCAAATTTCAGAACTCCTGACATCGTACTGAAGACAGCTTGGGAAGGCTTGACATTTGCCTCGATGTGTGCAATAATTAATGCAACATAAATGAGGAGGACATCGAAGCATGCAACTCTTCCTACCGGTAAATCCAG
>QLUL01000017.1 GCA_018725425.1 Chloroflexota bacterium | reverse complement strand
CGAGAGATGGAAAGGGTCATGAAGGCAAGGAAATAACCTGAAATCATAAGGAAAGGAGGGCCAGAGCTATAAGCATAAAGGCGAGCGGTAACATGAAGTGGAAAGGGTCATACACTAGCTTTGAAATCAAAGGGAAGGAGGGCAAGACATGCGCAAAGTAATAATGGGAGTGGGGACTGTCCTGGTGGTGGTGGGGTTGATTCAGCTTATTCTGTCCGTGGCTTTGATCGGACCGGTCAGGGCTCGGTTGCCAGACATCGATAAGTCTGTGGAGGGCGCCGCAGGCATGCTAATCGAGGTTGCTGATTCGCTTGATAGCGGGGCAGCTTTCCTAGAAGACTTGGACCCCAGGCTGGTCGAGGTGGAGGAGACGATAGGCACGACCATAGATGATACCGTGGGCCAGCTTGGCGACCTGGATACCAACCTTGCTAAGGCAGAGGGGAAGGTGCCAGACGGCATAGACGGCGTCGTGAGATTCTTGGCCGACCTTGATACCGTCTTAGCTGCGGTGGAGAAGGAGATGGGTATCCTGGATGATAGCGTGAGATATCTGGGCGCCCTCGATACCGCCTTAGCTGAGGTGGATGGCGTGGCCGCAACTACCATAGAGGACACTTTGAACTTTCTGAGCGAGCTCGGTGGCACTCTGGCAGCCGTGGATGAGACAGTAACCGAGATCAATGACAGCGTGATATTCACACGGGACAGCATCACGGAGAGGCTTGAACAGGTAGTGGTGGGAATATGGCCCGAACATCTCATTGGGTGGGCCGACTGGATCGTAGATACAATAGCACCGTTGGGCATCGAACTTAAACTCGGCTACCTCCGAGATTTGGCACACTTCATAGACCCTGGTTGGACGTTGTTCCCCCTGGAGGTGAGCGCCGACGAGCTTGATCGGCTGGCTGAGTTAGTGGAGGACACCGAGTTGGCCGCTTGGATTCGAGACTGGGCAGCTTATTTGAGGCGAGAGGGACTTGAGTTGAGCCTCACTCCGGAGGATATCGCCGGAGCCTTTACCCCTGCCATAGAGAACCTCGATCTGGTTTCGGACACCCTCGCCCACACCTCGGACTACATGAGAGAGCTTCAGACCAGCCTGGGGGGCGTAAAACAGCTCACCGAGTATAACATTTCAGAGACCCGGGAACTTCTGATGACAGCCAGAACGAGCCTTGAGGCCGCCAAGGGGCCTATCCTCGATGGCCTCTCAGGGAGCAGGGAAGCTCTGCAGGCAACAAAAACAAGTGTTGGCGATGCGAGGGGACCCACCATCGAAGGCATTGCAAGTACACGGAAACTCCTCGGCACAGCAAAAACAAGCCTTGGGGATATAAAGACCCCTGTCCTCGGTGGTATTTCGGAAACACGGGAGTTTCTCAAGATGGCACAGACTGACCTTGGTGTTGTTGGAGGTAACCTGCGAGTGATATCGGAAGATATCGTCAGAGTGGATCCTGCTGGGATGCTCGGCGGACTCATCGGCTGGCTACAGACATATATGATTATCACCAGCATCCTGTTTATGGCGGCTGGTGTCGGTCTCTTCCTGGTAGGGATGAAAAAAGCAGAATCCCCAAAGAATCTTACATCGAAGGCATCGAAGGCATAGGTGAGGAACGCCCCTTACGCTGAACTGTAAGGGATGTAAGAGGTATGGTTCCCCCGTTAGACGATCGCTATCTAACGGGGTGAATCATCCTCGGCGATCAAGTCGCGCCAGGGGATGGCAAATACAGATTTGTTGGGGGCAGGAAAGGTGGAAAAAGGGTAACAGGTAAGTTTTTCCAAAAATTGTGCTTGACAGGTTTAATGAAATGTGGTATACTAAACCTAGCTTTTGGAGAAACTAAACTTCCTACAAAAAAGGTGGAAAAATGAGCAAGCGGATATTGATCAGTTCGTTGACGGTGATACTTTTGCTTGTTTCCATCATCGGGTATGGATGCCCAACGCCGCCGAGGATTCCTCAGAGGCCGGAGGTCAGAAGCGTTACTCACCAATGGGGTGAGCTTACCTCGGAGACAGCCGAAATCATAACCACGATTATGGTCTACAACCCAAACCCCTTCGTCCTGCCGGTAAAGAGGGTGCAAACCGAGCTATTCATGGCCGGGATCAAGGTGGGACAGGGGCAAAGCCAAAGGCTGGAAATGAAGACCGAAGGGGAGTTTCCTATAAATGTATCAACCTTGATTCAGGTGGAGAAGATTCCTGCATCGATGTGGGTTGAGCACCTCAAGCAGGGCGAGGTAAGCGAAATGCTGCTGGTAGGAGCGGTGGTCTTCGACCTTATCATAACGGAATTCACCTTTCGGTTTTCCCCGCACAGGGAAACTTTGCAAACAAATCTTCTGGGCCATCTGGAGAGCATACTGAGAAAAGCAGAAGCAACTGAAATAGCCCCCTTCGGGGAAAATGTGCCCTTCAGGATGGCTATCCGGTCTATTTCCGCTAGATGGGGGGAGGTTACCGAAGAGAGGACGGAGTTAATGCTTGCGGCGCAGGTCTACAACGACAGCGCCTTTCCGATCACCATATCCAGGGCGCTAGCCGAAGCCACACTTAACGAAATGCCGCTGGGTGACGGAAGATTAGCCGAGGAGTACCAGTTGTTACCTAATTCAGAGACCGGGGTGGAGATCATACTCGCTTTGAACAATGAGCTGATGGTCGAATTGTTTATGCCGCGTATTGAGAACGGAGAGAAAGCGATCTTTTCGCTGAAGGCTTCCTTCGTATTCGACCTGCCACAGCAGATAGCAACGGTGATGGGCAAAGACAGCGTTGAAGTCCTGGCATATGAGGTATCAGGAGAATTTGAGACTGGTTTCTTGAGGGATATCCTGGGGGGCACAGCAAGATAACACTGAGCAGCAGTTCGCCAAGAAAGACGGGGTAGCACCCGGACTTCGGGCTGGATGAGGATTGAAACGAGTACATTTGACAAAACAATAATGGGGACGAGTGGTTTCGACAGGGGAAATGGGCGACTCAGGATTGCAGGCCGAGGTGCCATCCTCCCTCGTAAAACCGGTGGCAACAAGATAACTGGCAACAGTATGATGGTAGCGGCCTAACCATTAGGCCACGTTCAACCTTGCCTCTCCTCGATGGGCAAGGATTGGGCGACGAAAGATCGGGGTGCAGCGATCCTGATGACGATAGGGGTTGCCTAAACTTAATCGTCTGGCCTGCTCGATACTCCACCAGCCGAGGACGATCGGGCGAGATAAAAAGCTGGCTAAGCTTGTAGCACATCCCGGGCGGATTTCTTCTGGACGGGGAGTTCGACTCTCCCCCGTCTCCACCAACCAGCGATTACGCTGACCAGGACAAGCCGCAGGCAATAGTGCCGAGACAACACGCTACCACCTGTTTCACCACCGGGCGACAGGTTACTTATGGACAAAATAGATTTTGACTCCTTTATGGCTTTCTGCAAGAGGATGGAAGGACAAAAGCTGCCTACGGCGGGCGGAGAGGCGCAGTTCACGCTAAAATCAGTTCAAAATGAGAAGTTGATTTTTGTTCCCACAATTGGAAACCCTCGTCATCACCAAAAACGCTATATCGAGAGCGTACTGGATCATTATGCACGAACTGGCTCATTATCTCCCAGCGACTATCGTGATGTAACCCGCAATGCTTCGTATATTCTGGCTCTTGTCAATCGCTACGTGCTGAAATCAAGTCCTTACCTGAATCCGTGAAGTCAAACTTGCTTGCTTCACCTACAAGGTGAAGGTGAGGGAATCTGTGTTCACGGATCCAGGCCTTAGCTAGCAGGGGAGAGACCAAGCTATATTCTGGTTATGTAAAGTCGCTGCTCGTGTGAAGTTTACATAATAATTATAGTGCGACCCAAACCGGCGCACCACTAGAGCCCTCCCCCCGACCCGGCCTGGACGCCAACTCCGAGTTATACGCCATTGTACTGAGGTAATGAGATGATTAAGGCGGCTTCGCAAAGCCCGAGAACAAAATGCGTGGCGAAAAGAGACCCATAGCACAATATCGAGCGACCAAGCTAATGAAGGGTGGACTCAGACAAAAGATTATCTTTCACATCAGGAGATTCTTGGGAATGAATGTCTTCCTGTGTGATAGCTGTAAGTGGGACTGGCGCAGCGCCTGTCACCATCCGGGGCGCCCCAACGCAACCCGATGCCCGGATTACGAGAAGCGAGGGTAAATAGAGAGATGCACATAGTTATCAGGCCATAAAGCCACAGTCTCCCCGCTTCATCTCGTGTACTGCGGTAACTGTCATTCTGGCGCCAGTACAGCCGATTCAGCTTTATTCATATCATCCTATCTTGACATTGTCAGATTAGGTGGTAACGATGAATTTCTTTCTGTCATTGCGAGCAAGCCGAAGCCACGAGCGAAGCGTGGCGGGAAGCAACCCCTTCGTTAGAGATTGCGGAGCTTGTTCCGAGCGTAATCGAGGAATCTCGCGCTCCGAGTTTGCTTCGGCTACGCCTCGCAACCGCTTGCGCTCCTCGCAATGACATGGGGACGTGACAATGTCAAACTACTTGTCCTGCCCGTAGTCATAGAACCCCTTGCCTGTCTTGCGTCCCAGCCAACCAGCAGTGACCATCTGCTTCAGCAAGGGCGGTGGAGCAAACTTGGGATCCTTAAACTCCTCGTACATAGCACAAGCAATGTAGTAGGTCGTGTCGAGCCCGACAAAGTCTAGCAGGGTCAGCGGGCCCATAGGGTGGTTCAATCCGAGCCTTATCCCGGTATCAATGTCCTCTTTACTGGCAAGGCCATTGTCGAGAGCTCGTATCGCGTCAAGCATGAATGGGATGAGGAGCAAGTTCACGATGAACCCTGGCGTATCCCTGGCGATAACTATCTCCTTGCCCAGCGACTTGCTGAATTTCGTGGCCGTGTTCATCGTCTCTTCGCTGGTGGCGATCGTTCGGACCAGCTCGACCGGTTTCATTACCGGTACCGGGTTAAAGAAATGCATTCCCAATACCTGACTTGCTCGCTGCGTTACCGCAGCCATTTCGATAATGGACAGGCAAGAGGTGTTGCTGGCCAGGATGGCGTGTTTGGGGCAGATTCTATCCAGCTCGGAGAATACCTGCCTCTTTAACTCCATCTTCTCGATTATGGCTTCAATCACCAGATCGCAGTCATTGAAATCGCTGAGCTTAGTTGTCCCTTTCAGCCGACCTAGAATTGCCGCTTCGTCCTCCTTGGTCAACCTGCCCTTCTGGACGCTCCTCGCTAACTGGGTCTTGATCGTCCCCAGACCCTTATTCAGGAGTTCCTCATTGACCTCCGAAACCACCGTTTCGTAGCCGGACTGGGCACATACCTGCGCAATGCCCGAGCCCATTAGCCCACAACCCACTACACCTACCTTCTTGATTTCCATTAAATCCTCCTTTTAAATTGACAGCCGTGTCCGGGATACGTGTCCCGTGTCCGGACACGGACCACGGACACGAACCACGATTCGGCAAGGGTAGGGTGGGGAACAAGCCCCCGCCCTACGTTTTCATGATTCGTTGGCGGGCAGCCACCGATGAGGGTTTACTCACCTTTATACTGCGGCTTCCTCTTCTCCGCGAAGGCACTGATACCCTCTTTGAAATCCTCGGTAGTTGTGAGACCGGCAAAAAAGGATTCCTCCAGACGGAGTCCGTCATCCAGGCTCATGTTCATTCCCCTGATCATGGCCTCCTTGGCAGCCCGTACAGCAATGGGGCCGTTTTCGCATATCTTGGCGGCCCATTCCTGCGCGGTACTCATCAGCTCCGCTGGAGCAACCACCTTATTGATCAAACCGATCCGGTATGCTTCCTGGGCATCTATGGGTTTTCCTATAAGTAATATCTCGGCCGCTTTACACCAGGGGAGCATCCGGGGCAGTCTTTGTGTACCCCCCCAGCCGGGTATCAACCCCAGAGAGACCTCCGGTGTGCCAAAACGAGCATTCTCTGCGGCTATCCTGATATCGCAAGCCAGAACGATTTCCAGTCCACCACCCAGCGCCAACCCATTGATGGCAGCAATAATTGGCTTCCAGATATTCAGTCCCCGCATTATTCCCGGTGGGAGCGCAAAAGACTTATCGGCCAACCTGGGGAGCATCTTCTTGATGTCCGCACCGGCAGAGAATGCCTTTTGCCCCGCTCCGGTGATGATAGCGACCCAAACGTCAGGGTCGTCCCGGAAGTTTATCATGGCATCACTGAACTCCTGGTAGACCTCGGGACTGATCGAATTGAACGCCTCGGGACGGTTGAGGGTTATGGTGGCCACGTGATCGCTTTTCTCGTAGACAACCAGCATTACTAACTCCTTTCCTTACTTTATTAGATATGCCCTACTCTCCTGTTTGCAACCCAGGATCTCCGAACGCCATAATAGGCTGAAGGTAAATAGGCTGAGGATTACTAGCAGCCTTCAGCCTAACCCAGACAAGCTGGAATCAAAAAAGTTTTCCATTTTGCGCAAGAGTTTAGATATAAGGGACTAATTACCTTATTATGTCAAGTTCCCCTACTCACCCAACAAGTGCGGGATCATATTCCCTCATAATTTCTTTGGCTCTCTGATCAGCGCTCTCCCTGTTGGCCTATCCATGTCTCACAAATCTGCTCATGTCTCCGGACTTGAACGAGATAGGGACTATATCATTCATGGTGAGCACCCCCGGACGGGCATTTATCACTGTTGGTATAAGATTTACCACCATGGCCACAGTGCCATCATCGCCCTGCCAGCAGGGGCTGACCCTCGCCTCGATCCTGGGGGTTCCCTCAATCCGAACCGCATCAAATGAGGGGGTGGCTCCCAAGAAGGCGGTGAAGAACAGGCAAATCTTCCTTTCTCCTTTTACTATACCGTAGGCTTCCTGTTTTGTGCCCTTCACATGCCCCTTCTTTACGGTGTAGAATGGGGAGGAAACCTCCTTCTCAGCTATTACCGGTTCGGCGCTTTCCACCGTTATCTCATCCAGTTCCCAACCCAGAGCGTCCGCTATAAGGCAAATCGATTCCTCAAGCCCCACGTGTCCCGTTATCTTCCCCTCTGCTATCGCCTTCCTAAACTCCTCGGGAGCCATCGAGGTCCCTATTTTCTTCTGGAACGGCTTTCTCCGTGAGCTAGCATCCATTCGCCTTGTCACCTCGATGCTCTTTACTTCGGTGCATCCCGCTGTAAGCACCGCTGGCAGGACGTCCATCAGAAAACCGGGGTTGATTCCAGTACTGAGCACGGTCACATTGTTCTTCTTTGCCAGCTCATCATATTTTCTGGTTAATTCCTTATCCCTGAAATCGGGGAAGGCAAGTTGCTCGCAGGTTGATATCACATTTACCCCACTCTCGATCGCGGGTTCAATCTGTTGAAAGAGATCTTTCACGAAAGACGTGGTGGAGTAGATTGCTATATCAGGCCTGGTTTCGGCAAACAACTTTCTGGGGTCATTTGAAACCGGTATTCCCAGCTCCTTGCCAACCTCGGCTACCTTGCCAAGGTCTTGCCCAACAACCTCAGGCTGGACATCAATCGCCCCAACATACCTGATCCCTTTCCTTTCATTTACTATGTGTCTCACTATTCTTGATCCGACCGGACCCAATCCGACATGAACTACCTTGATTTCCTGCATTTCTCCTCCCTTGAGAATAATATATTGCAGTTAACCGCCGAAAGCACCGATTCTCGTTCTTGGAAGTGCGGAAGGACTTATGAGTCAGTTTAGCATATCGCATATGTCTTGGCAAGCCCCCCAGTGCGTGCGACAGTGCCGCGCGGACCGGATTTGTGTTAGCATGGTTGACTCTTCGATACCAAAACTGGTATCATATAGACGTTTGGGGTAATGGGAAAAACTCTGGCAGAGAAAATCCTCAGTGCAAAGTCAGGCACAGACGCATATGCCGGCGATATCGTGATTGCTCAACTGGACCTGGTATTTGTGCAGGATAGCACCGGCCCCTTGACCTTGAGACAGTTGAATGAGAGCGAGTTGGATATTATCCATAACCCCAACAGGACCATTATATTCCTTGACCACTCGGCGCCGAGTCCGGCGAGAGCACTTTCCAATGACCACCGCTTCCTTCGCGATTTTGCTGCGGAAAAGGGCGTGGTCTTGAGCGATATCGGGGAAGGGGTTTGCCACCAGATAGTGGCGGAATCCTTTGCCAATCCCGGCGAGGTCATCGTGGGAGCGGATTCTCATACCGTTACCGCCGGAGCACTGGGAGCCTTTGCCACCGGAATGGGCTCTACGGATATAGCCGTTGCCTTCGCTTTTGGAAAGACCTGGCTTCGGGTGCCGGAGACATTCAGGGTGGTAGTCCATGGCCGCTTCTCCAGAGGTGTCTATGCCAAGGACCTCATACTCCATCTCATCGGCGGTATCGGGGCCGATGGTGCTACGTTCAAAGCGCTGGAGTTCGTCGGTGAGGGCGTAAGGCTGATGCGGATGTCGGAGCGTCTCACCGTGGCCAATATGGCAGTCGAGGCTGGTGCCGATGCCGGACTTTTCCCTTCCGATAGCGTAACGCGAAGCTATCTGGAAAGTCAGGGCAGGGGGAAAAGTTACATCCCGCTTCATGCAGATTCAGATGCTACCTATGAGAGAACGATTGAGATAGATGCTAGCCGGCTGGAGCCCACTGTATCCATGCCCCACGCGGTTGACAATATTGCCTTAGCCAGGGATATTAAGGGGGTCCCCATAGATCAGGTTTTTATCGGCACCTGCACCAACGGGCGTCTGGATGACCTGCGGATTGCTGCCGGCATCATGCAAGGTAGAAGTTGCCACCCCCGTGTCCGCCTCATTGTCGCCCCAGCCTCCAGGGACGTTCTCTTATCAGCGATAGCTGAAGGATATGTTGCAACATTGATCGAAGCCGGGGCGACAATCCTCCCCCCGGGCTGTGGCGCCTGCTTGGGAACACATCAGGGGGTGTTGGGAGATGGGGAGGTCTGCTTGTCCACGGCTAACCGCAACTTCAAGGGGCGTATGGGAAATCCCTCCGCCTTCATCTATCTGGGGAGCCCGGCAACGGCAGCGGCTACGGCTATACGTGGTGAGATCACCGATCCGAGGGAGATCGTCTAGATGTTGAGGGGCAGAGCATTCAAATTCGGGGATAACATCTCCACCGACCATATCGTGCCGGGGAAATTGCTCCACCTGCGCAGCAATCTGCCTGAACTGGCAAAGCATGTGCTCGAGGATGCTGACCCCACCTTTGCGCAGCGAGTAAGAAAGGGCGACTTTGTGGTGGCGGGGAAGAATTTCGGGCTTGGTTCGAGCAGGGAACACGCTCCTCTTGTCATCAAGATGGCGGGGGTAAGCGCGGTTATCGTCAAGTCGGTAGCCCGCATTTTCTATCGCAACGCCATTAACATCGGGCTTCCAGTGCTCCTATGTGACACTGACGGAATCGATGACGGCGATGAGATCGAGGTGGACCTCAAGGTAGGCAGGATTAAAGACCTGGCAAACAAAATCGAGCTTCACTCAAGCAAAATGCCCCAGATCATGCTGGATATTCTCCATGAAGGGGGGCTCATTCCCTACATGAAAAAACATAGGGGCTTCGATATATGACTAAAGAAGTTGTGCCTATTGCCAGGGGCGATGGTATCGGTCCGGAGATCATGGATGCCTCCCTCCATGTTTTGCTGGAAGGAGGCGCCGCAATTGAACCCCAGTTTATTGAGATCGGGGAAAAGGTCTACCGGGCCGGGTACACCGCTGGCATTACCGACGAAACTTGGGAAATAATAAGGAACCACCGGGCCTTCTACAAAGCACCAATCACCACCCCTCAAGGGAGCGGATACAAAAGCCTCAATGTCACCATTCGCAAAACACTTAGTCTCTACGCCAATGTGCGTCCGGCGATAAGTTATGATCCTGTTATCCCGTCGAAACATCCGGGGATGGATGTGGTCGTCATTCGTGAAAACGAAGAGGACCTTTATGCCGGCATCGAACACCAGCAAACACCGGAAGTTATACAGTGCCTCAAGTTGATCTCGCGGCCGGGATGTGAGCGCATTGTACGGTATGCTTTTGAATATGCCCGCGCTTACGGACGTAAAAAGATCACCTGTATGACTAAAGACAATATTATGAAACTTACCGACGGGCTATTTCATCGAGTTTTCGACGAGATAGCGTCTGAATACCCGGATATTGAAAGTGAGCACTGGATCGTAGACATCGGAATAGCCAAGCTGGCGGACACTCCGGGTAATTTTGACGTGGTAGTGATTCCGAATCTTTACGGCGACATCGTCTCAGACATGACCGCTCAGATCGCTGGGTCAGTGGGCTTCGCTCCCGGTGCCAACATTGGAGATAATCATGCGATGTTCGAGGCGATCCACGGTTCTGCTCCGCGATATGCAGGTCAAAATCTGGCCAACCCTTCCGGCGTGCTGCTCAGTGGCATCATGATGCTGATTCATATCGGACAAATCGAGGCGGCAGAGAGAATTCACAACGCTTGGCTCAAAACCCTGGAAGACCGAGTGTGGACTTACGATCTGGTACGCAAGGCCAAAGCAGCGAGCATAACCAGCTACACCGAGGTTGGCACCAGGGAATTTGCTGAAGCCGTCATCTCCCGACTGGGACAAAAACCTGAACAGCTTAAAGCGGCGGACTACAGCAAGGCCAGCTTCAGCTTTCAAAAACCGAAGCTCACCAATGTACGCCATACTGAAATGCGGCTTGACGGGGTTGACGTTTTCATCAACGAAGGTCGGCTTTCGGGAGATGAACTGGGCAGAAAACTGGAGCAACTTGCCGGACCGGAATTTCGTTTAATCATGATTACCAACCGTGGACAAAGAGTTTATCCCGGAGGCTTTTCCGAGACTTTCTGCACCGATCACTGGCGCTGCCGTTTTCAGGTGCCCGAGGGAGCTAATCTTCCTACCCCAGCAAACACCCGCGATTTGCTGGCGCGCCTTGAGCAGAATCAACTCGAGTGGATCAAGCTCGAAAATTTATACCTGGTGGACGGAAAACGGGGCTACAGCCTCGGTCAAGGGCAATGACTAGCCCCCCCCACAGTCCCCAATCACTAATCACTCGACCGGCTCGACCAGTGGCGTTAACGTCAGCAGCTCCGTGGCAATATCCGGATATTTGGCGATGAAACGAAGTTCATCGGCCACAAGGGGTTTTTGCGCCAGTACATTGGCGTATCTTACCAGTTCCAAAATCCGGTCAAGATCATCGCCATGGGTGAAGTCTATCTCCACCTTTCCCATCACATGACGGAACCCGGATATCCCGCCATACTCACCAGAGCAAATTTCCCTACCGGTCTCGACCAACTCCGGCTCCCCCCTGCCCAGCTCTTCGTAGCTATATAGCTCGTAGTTGTGCGGGTCCTTTAACACCCCGTCGGCATGGATGCCGGAGGCATGGGCAAAGGCGTTGGCTCCAACCCCCGGCTGATTTATAGGGATGGGAACGCCAAAGGCATAGCTTGCGTATTTACATATCTTCCATGCCTTTGAGAGATGAATTGGGGTGCCGAACTTGTATTTCTTGGCCAGTCCCTTGGACTTCCTCATGGCCAGGACGACCGCAACGAGGTCGGCGTTACCTGCTCTTTCTCCAATTCCGTTCAGCGTGGTGTTGATATAAGCGTCCTGACCCCCATCAATGATGCCCATTGCCCCAGCCACTGAGTTGGCGATGGCCATCCCGAGGTCCTCATGACAATGGATTTCAATAGGCATCCCCACCTCCTGGGCCAGTCTCTTACAGGCATCGTATATCGTGTGGGGGTTATCATATCCCAGCGTATCACAGTACCTGAACCGGGCTGCGCCGTGTTCCTTCGCCAGAGAGGCAAATCGGACAAGGAAGTCTATATCTGTTCTTGAGGCATCTTCGGCGTTAACCCCGATGGTTTCAGCACCGTGTGCCTTCGCGGCCTCAACAGCCTCCAGAGCCATCTGCAATATGTCTTCGCGACTCTTACGCCCCTGGAACTTGCCATCAATCATCTGGTCTGACGTAGAGATAGAAACGTTGAGGTGCTTGATTCCTGGCACCATCTTATAGGTCCTCTCCACATCCTCAGCAGTTGCACGTATCCACCCTGAGAGGTGAATAGGCTGCAAAACACCCATCTCTGCCAATCTCAGGTTCGCTCGAAGGTAACGAGACTCATGCCTCGTAGTAGGGAATCCGAATTCACTCTGATAAACTCCCATCTCGTTCAGATACATGTTTATCATGGTCTTCGCCAGCTTCGATAGGCCCAGTTTTGCCGTCTGGACCCCATCACGATTTGTCACATCAATGAGATATATCTTGGCCATTTTCTCCTCCTTCAGCCCCCCTCCCCTACTTCCTACACGCTATGCGCTACACGCTAAATCGGGGTTGGGAATACCACCTAGCATCAGTGATCCCGGCGCATTCGCTTGAGGATAGCATCCCGGTAAATCCTGGCAAGACCCTTGCTATGT
>QLUL01000169.1 GCA_018725425.1 Chloroflexota bacterium | reverse complement strand
CTGGAAACTGGACCAAGGGCTTCGCTCTGGACATTCACACCCTGAGCAGCACTTTCGTCGGTTATGATGAGTTTGGACACGAGGTCTTTGACACCAAGAGGAGCGAATTGGGAGAGTTACTCTATAGACTCAAGTACGGGGCCGATCAGTCTGTTCTAAATAATATAGTGGATACTGTTGTAGATTACTTGACCAATAGTTGGAGAATTGTTCAGTCATTGGATTTGATTGTGCCAGTGCCTCCTTCCGACACTAATAGACGCAGCCAGCCAGTATTGGAGGTGGCAAGAGGCATCGGCTCCAGAACGAAAATCCCTGTGTTGGAAGATGCTTTGGTGAAAGTCAAACAGACGCTTCAGCTCAAGAACGTTTACGATTATCAGAAGAGAGCAGAGCTACTAAGCGGTGCCTTCACATCCCAGGCGTCACTGGTACAGGGAAAGACCGTGTTGCTATTGGATGACCTATACAGATCAGGAGCTACCTTGAATGCTGTATCTCGGGTGCTTCGTGACGAGGGACATATCGCTGCAATCTATGTGCTGGCTTTGACCAAGACGAGGAGCAAGACGTGACAAAAGTGTTCGTGGGTGGATCAAGAAGGATATCGAGTTTGAACACCTATATCAGGGCTAGGTTGGACAATATCATCCACAACGAGTACACGGTGCTTGTCGGAGATGCCAATGGTGCAGACAAATCTGTCCAGAATTACCTACTTGACAGAGGCTACAGAAACGTTATTGTCTTCTGCATGGCCAACGGGTGTAGAAACAACCTGGGTAAGTGGGAGATAAGACGCATTAAAGTGTCTGACAGCAGGAATGGCTTTGAATTCTACTCAACCAAGGATCTTGAAATGGCCAAAGAGGCGGACTATGGATTCATGCTGTGGGATACCAAGAGCAAAGGGACTCTGTTGAATATCATAAACCTGCTCAAGCGTGATAAGAAGACGTTGGTGTATGTCACGCCAGACAGGACTTACCTCACACTGACCTCCCTTGATGATATTCGAGAGCTCTTGGCCAAATGTGATAAAGCGCATCTCGACATGTTTGAGAACAACCTCAAGATATCCCGTATGCTGAAGGAGGAACCAGTACAGCATGCATTAGATCTTGCTTACTGAAAATCCTTGGCCACCTCGCATTCGAAATCCAGAGGTCGTGTGCAAAAATCCAAATATTTTGGCGGGGTACGAAAGTAGGGGTTCCTCGCTATTCCGTGTGGGTAATGTTGTCGGATGACGCGGGCTATTTTTGAGTTACCCACTTAAAACAGCGAGGAGCTTTTCAGATTGCCTTATTATCGGCATAAGGATCATAAATGCCTGCTGCCTTGCTAAGAGATAATCATTTGCGCTATAATAAGGAGTCTAATTGAAACGGCCCGGCTTTGCCATGCGGTGCACCAGACTAACAATCAAGGGGAGGATGGAATAGACACGCCAAACATTCTGAGCGAGCCCGCTAAGAAGGATTGGGCAGCTCTCTATGAAGCAGCCATAGGATTCAAGGGAGTTGCCCCCTGGCAGTGGATGGCGGATGATGACCTATTTGCCGTGGAGAATCCATCTGACGGCGAAGTAGGATACTGTGCTGTCCTGGGTAAAGCGGGAGAGGAGTTTGGCCTGGTGGTATTTGTGGGCCAGGAAGGGTACCGGTCTTATCTTCAGATAGTAACTGGTGAGGTGGAGCCGGAAAGCTTTGATTTCTGGGTCAGTTTACGATCATTATCGGCCATATTTTCGGATCGGGATGAGATTTGCAGACAAGACCGCGAGGTTATCCGCCTGCTCGGGCTTCGCTTTCGGGGCAGGAATGCCTGGCCTCTCTTCCGCAGTCAATGCCCCTGTTATGTCCCCTGGTACCTGGATCAGGGAGAAGTGCTATTCCTAACGGCTGCCCTTGGTCAGTCGCTTATTGTTGCCGGCAGGGTGGCGAATGAGGGTCTGGACCTCTTCAGAGGCGTCGATGCCGACCTGATTCTGACGCGGTATTACTACGATGGTCAGTGGCTGGACGAGTGGCGTCGGCCGAAAGTCTCTTCTCGCCAGGTGATCAAACCTCCTGCTCCTGATGGGGAGCGGCTAGATCGACTGCGCCTGACGGCACGCAGATTGCGCGGGCCGTGGGAACTTGACTTCTTCCATGTGCCGGCGGTTGTTGATTCAGGCTCGGGGAGGCCGTATTATCCCTGCTGTATCTTGGCCGTGGACCGAGGGAGTGGCCTCATCATAGGGGTTGATCTGATGGGGCCGTCACCATCGGATGAGGAAAAGCAAAACAGAGCCATTGGTATGCTGGAGCGGGGGAAGCAACTTCCTGCGGAAATCTGGGTGGCATCTCCCGAAGTGAAGAGGGTTATTGAGCCGGTGACGGAGGCTCTGGGCATTGGCTTGATTCTGGGTCCACCGACGGTGCTTCAGCAGGCCAAGCGAAGCTTGAATGGTTATCTATGATGAGGGTCCGATTATTCTGGCCTTGAGGGCGAAATGCGTGATACAACCCCCGTTGCCTCCGGAAAGCCCAACCAAGCCACTCGAACTGGCGAAGGCTTTTTTGGCATCAACATTAAAGACTTATCGGTAGAGGAAATTTGCGAGCGAGCTAATATCCAATCTAACATTCTTGACCTTCAATCCAAAGATAGTGAAGAAGTAAAATCCGCCTTAAATACGCTTTCCTCAATAACGAGGTTTACCGACAGGAAAGATGCTCTATACGTATTGGTCGGATATTATAAGCTTGAAATAAGAACCCTTGATGAAATAATAGATTTCTTCCGTGGTACCAGGATGGCGCTTTCCATCGATTTATCAATGATAATTTTGAATGATTTGATAAAACGCAAGGACATCTCAAGACGGCGTATATTTCTCGATGATTTTTTGCAGCAACTGAGATCGGTCTTCATAGACACCGCTGATGATGAGAAAGAGGAAATGAGAACGTTAATAGAAAACTCCGCATGGGGAGATAAGCTAAAGAGGAAGTTTCTTGACAACTTGTTTTATGAAGAATTCTAGCAAGGCGCTCTCATATAAGAAGATTAAATCTCAGCCCCCCTCATCCACATCGATCCAGAGATGAAGTGTGGGGTAGTCGCCCACCACCCTCTCCTGGTACAGGAGTCGCCCATCTCTGTACAACGAAAACTGGGCGATCTGTGTCCCCGCCTCGAAATCAAAGTCAACCTCCTGCTTCCACTCCGCACCTTCCGCCAGCACCACCG
>QLUL01000168.1 GCA_018725425.1 Chloroflexota bacterium | reverse complement strand
TGGGGAGGCTTTATTCAAATATTCCTCTCTCACGGAAACGATCATGTCAAATTGGGCCGAATTAGAAAAGAAGTATTTTATGGCAACCTTCAAACGGTTGCCGGTGACATTGGTCCGCGGCGAAGGCATCCGGGCATGGGACGACGCCGGAAAGGGGTATCTCGACTTCGTCGGGGGATGGGCGGTGAATGTCCTGGGACACGCTCACCCCGTCATCGTCAATGCTCTCAATGAACAAGCCCACACCCTGATTCAGGTCTCAAACCAGTTCTACACCATACCCCAACTGCGTCTGGCGGAGCTTCTGGTGGAGAATAGTTGCCTCGACAAGGTTTTCTTCAGCAACAGCGGGGCCGAGGCCAATGAGGGAGCCATCAAGCTCACTCGAAAGTATGGGCGTATTCACCTCGATGGAGCGTATGAGATCATTACCGCGCTGGGCTCCTTCCATGGCCGCACTATGGCTACAATAGCCGCCACCGGCCAGCACAAATTCCAGGAGCCATTTGTACCCCTGCCCGGTGGGTTTATTAATGTGGAGTACAACAATATCGAGGCCATCAAGGCCGCCACCTCCGCTCTCACCTGCGCGGTGATGCTGGAGCCGATCCAGGGCGAAAACGGAGTGAATATCCCGGACGGTGACTACTTCCACGAGGTTAGGAAATGGTGCGACGATAATGGCCTGCTCCTGATCCTGGATGAAATCCAAACCGGGGTGGGGCGAACAGGAACGCTTTTCGCCTACGAGCAGCTCGGCATCGAACCTGATATCATGACCCTTGCCAAGGGGTTGGGGGGAGGGGTGCCCATAGCCGCTATATTGGCCAGGGAGAAGGCCGCGGTCTTCAGTCCCGGAGAGCACGGATCGACCTTCGGCGGAAATCCTCTCGTCTGTGCTGTGGGATACGCCGTCCTGAGGTTCATCCTCGAAAACGGGGTGCTGGCAAACGTTCGTGAGGTAGGCGCATATCTGATGGGAGAGCTCAATAAACTGAGATCGAGTTTTGATTTCATCACCGATGTGCGGGGAAGGGGGTTATTGGTCGCTCTGGAATTTGAGAGCGAAATCTCCGGCAAGGTGATAGATACTTGCATCGAACGGGGGCTGTTGCTCAATCCGGTGAAGCCAAATGCTATCCGCTTCATGCCCCCCCTTATCACCCAGAGAAGCGACGTTGATACGGCTATCAGCATCTTGAAGGACGCTTTAATTCAAATATAGTAAGGGGCTATGGAAATAATCCCCGCGATCGACCTCCGAAACGGTAAGTGCGTTCGGCTGTATCAGGGTGACTACTCCAGGGAGACGATTTTCTCCGAGGACCCGGCAGCGATGGCTCTGCGCTGGCAGGGTGCCGGGGCGAAGAGACTTCACCTAGTGGACCTCGACGGCGCTGCTGCCGGCGAGCTGCGTAATGCTCCGGTAATTGAAGAGATAGCACACCGGGTCCAAATACCGGTTCAGGTTGGAGGGGGAATACGTCAAATCGAAACCATAAATCATCTGCTCGATTCCGGCGTTAGTCGAGCGATTCTAGGCACCGCAGCAATCGAAGACCCCGGCCTGGTAGAAGAGGCCTGCCGCAAATTCGGTGAACGCATCATCGTCAGCATAGACGCCCGGGAGGGATTTGTCAGGGGACACGGATGGAAAGAGGGAGGCAAGCTGACGGTCAACGAAGTGATCCACGAAATGTTACAGCGAGGGGTAAAGCGGTTCATCTACACCGACATCGCCCGTGACGGAACGCTATCCGGACCTGACTTTGAGGAGATCGCCAAGGTGATCGCTCGGGCTCGAGTGCCGGTCATCGCCGCTGGCGGCATCGCCTCAGTTGAACACTTGAAGAGGCTGGCGGAGTTGGGCGCAGAAGGGGCTATCGTCGGCCGGGCGATCTATACCGGCGATATCAACCTGGAAGAGGCGCTGACCCTCACTTACTTGGGGTCGTCTCCGACCCCGAGGTCGGGCTCAGGGACGAGCCCGACTACCTGATCAATAGTCATCAAGAAGGAATGAAACCATTGCCTAAGTTCGACGAAAAAGGTCTGATCCCGGCAATCATTCAGGACGTGAACACCGGCGAGGTGCTCATGCTGGGCTACATGAACCAGGAGTCATTGGAGAGGACGAAATCCACTGGACAGGCCTGGTTCTGGAGCCGCAGCCGTCAGGAGCTCTGGCACAAGGGAGCGACTTCAGGCAACTACATCGATGTGCGCTCTATCCTCATCGACTGCGATGGGGATACCATCCTGATTAGAGCGGAGCCCGTCGGTCCGGTATGTCACACCGGAAATGAGTCGTGCTTCTTCCGAAGGCTCGACGAAGAGTAACCCATACCTGAGCTACTCTTCAGTCTCGATCACTCCCTCAAGCGCCGCTATGGCTACCTCGACTTGCTGGGCATCGGGTTGGCGAGTGGTCAGAGACTGGAGCGCCAGGCTGGGAGCCATAATGGCTCGGATGATGCGGTTTCCGGCATGGTTGGCGGCGAGGTGAATCAACTCATAGCCAATCGCAGCGATTAGAGGGAGAAGGGCGAGTCGCGAGAGAAGGCGAAGCCACAGAGCCGGCTGACCGGTGAAGACGAAGACCATAATGGCGATAACCATAACGATGAGCAGAAAGCCGGTTCCACATCGAGTGTGAGACGTGCTGTATCTCTGGACCTCCTCTACCGTCATCGGGGCTCCCGCTTCGTAGGCGTTGACCGCCTTGTGCTCCGCTCCGTGGTAAGCAAAAACCCGGCGAATATCGGGCACACGTGATATCAAGGCCAGGTATGTAATAAAGATAAGCAGGCGAATAATGCCATCAGCGGCATTGCTGAGAACCGGTGAGGTCGTCAGGCGATCGATACCGTAATGAGTGATCAGCATCGGCAGGACCACGAATAAAGCCACCCCAAAGACAAGGCCGAAAATCATCGTGGCCCCCAGTATCCCTGGCTTGAGCTCCTCCTCCAGCTCTGACTCAGCGGCAATTTTAGCCGAAAACATCAGAGCCTTGACACCGAGAACGAGGGCCTCAATGAGCGCAAAGATGCCGCGCAGCAGCGGCGTCTTTCGCAGGCGACCGGCGTAAACGGTACTCACAGGCTCGGCCATGGAGACAATCTCACCATCCGGCCGGCGAACGGCGACCTTCACCCGATCAGGCCCCCGCATCATCACTCCCTCAAGAACCGCCTGTCCGCCATATCGAAATCGCTTGGTCAATTGATCTCCCCCCCTTTTCCACATTT
>QLUL01000167.1 GCA_018725425.1 Chloroflexota bacterium | reverse complement strand
ATCAAACCACCGCGCTCTCTTCGGTGCTGGCTACTCTGGGGAATGTTGGGCCTGGCCTGGGGCTGGTAGGACCGATGGAAAATTACTTCTTTGTCCCCGCTGCCGGCAAGGTAACTCTCATAGTATGCATGCTGGTGGGGCGACTGGAGCTTCTCACCTTTCTGGCCCTCTTCAGTCCATCTTTCTGGAAATGGCGCTAGGGAGTAGTCGGTGACTGGTGACTGGTTGATGACGGGCAAGATGCCCATCCTACGAATCACTGGTTGATGACGGGCAAGATGCCCATCCTACGAATCACTGGGTTGATGACGGGCAAGATGCCCATCCTACGAATCACTGGAGGCCCTCCAGATTGAGGTTATCGATGAAATCATGGAAGGCGGAAAGGCTCTTCAACTCTTCTTCGCTAGCCTCCCCTTTGCCAGCCTTACGCTGAGGTACGGGTTTCCCAGTCTCATGATCGATCAATATCCCTACTCGATCCAGCACCATCTCTTCGACATAGATGGGTGAGTCAGTCCGTATCGCGATAGCCATAGCATCGCTGGGGCGGGAGTCTAGCTCCAATTGTTCTCCCTTGACATTGAGGATCAGCTTGGCGTAAAAGGTATCATTTTGGAGATCGCTGACGATGACCGAACTTACACTGGCCCCCAGCTTACTGATGACCGATTCCAGCAGGTCGTGGGTTAATGGGCGCGGTGGGATGACCCCTTGCAATTTGATCGCTATGGCATCGGCCTCAGCAGGACCGATCCAGATAGGGAGATAACGCTCCGTATCCTTTTCCCTCAGGATCACCACACGCTGATAATTCATCATGCTCACGCGTATGCTGTCGATGTTCATCTCAATCATTTTATAACACCTCCGCAGCTCGAGAGTCTGGAGTCGAGAGTCCTTTTCCCTACCCTGCATCCTGTATCTAGAATTGTATACCACCTTACACCCCCTTGTCAATACCTAAACTCAGGTTCAAGGTTCAACGGTTCACGGTTAGAGAGCAATGAAGTATCAGGTATGAATAGCCTTAAAACTTAAAACTTACGACACGTTGCCCTAATGCTCGATGAGGGCTATAATTATGCTGTGTAACTACACAGGTTCAAGGTTCAGGGTTAGAGAGCAATGAAGCATCAGGTATGAACAGCCTTAAAACTTAAAACTTAAAACTTGAAATGACAAGTTATGATGCTGGCGCCATACGACACCTGAAGCAATCGATAGCAGATGGCAAGCATTGGTATATCGCCTTGCTCGAGGCTATTGCGCTCTGGACCCTGCCCGAGGAGACCTATGCAGGGCGTCATTACCGATACCTTATCGCCGGCCAGGCCTTCGACTGGCTCTTACTGGCGGAACGCCTGACCGCGGAGATCGGCAGCCTCATCCCCGAAAAAGAAAGGGTCGAGCTGCTCTTCGGCCAGCCGCCCATCGAGCTTTCCGCCGGCGAATTCAAGGGGCTCATCGGAAATGAGAAATATCAAGCTCATCTCAACTATTTCTACGGCATTACAGTGGAGCAAGCCCTGCATCTCGCTATTGAGATGGAAATAGAGAAGGAGCAACACGGAAAGATCTCTAACTGCCCAGGAGATGTCTTCCAGAGGATATATGGTTCAAGTGAAACGGTCCTACTTGGACTCTTCAGACAGGAAGTTGGCTACCCTCCGTGCGAGAATATCACGCTCACCGAGCTCAACGAGTTTACTTACTGGCTCTTCAAGTATCGGATAGAGAACTCCGATAGCACCCGTCTTGCCAGTGATACCAGGAAGGCACTGAACCAACTGGAACAAATGAGTTCTGAGTTTTGAGGCTCCCCTCGATACTCACCTACATCATAGCAGCGAAGATTGGGGCGAAAAGCAGCGACACCGTGGCCATCAGCTTGATCAGGATGTTCAAGGAAGGCCCGGAGGTGTCCTTGAACGGATCGCCGACCGTGTCCCCGATCACCGCCGCTTTGTGCTGCTGCGATCCCTTACCGCCGAGGTGTCCCGACTCGATATACTTCTTGGCGTTGTCCCAGGCCCCGCCGGCATTGGCCATAGTAACCGCCAGCAGAAAGCCGCAGCCGAGAGCTCCAATCAACAGCCCACCCAGTGCATCGGGCCCGAGGAAGGGAATCATTCCCACCGCAACCGGAACGACGATCGCCAGCAGGCCGGGCAGTATCATTTCTTTCAGCGCTGCCTTGGTGGTAATATCAACGCACCGGGCATAATCCGGTTTGGCTTCGCCGGTCATGATCCCCTTTATCTCATGCCACTGGCGGCGTACCTCATTGACCACCAGCATAGCTGCCCGGCCCACGGCATTCATGGTCAGCGCGCTGAAAAGGAAGACCAGCAGAGCACCTATCAGTATACCACTGACGACTTTCGGATCGAGCAAGCTCATTGTCAAGGGATGGCCCAAAACCTCCATTCGGCCACCGAAGGCGGCAGTCAAGCCAAGGGCGGTGAGGGCGGCCGAGCCAATGGCAAAACCCTTGCCCGTAGCCGCAGTAGTATTCCCCATAGCGTCTAGAGCATCCGTTTTCTCCCTTACCTCCGCTGGCAGATGGGCCTGTTCGGCAATGCCACCGGCATTATCGGCCACCGGCCCGTAGGCATCCGTGGCCAGTGTGATCCCCAGCGTAGAGAGCATACCCACCGCTGTGATGGCTACCCCGTAAAGACCAGCAAATTCATAAGCGACCAGAACGGCAATCACTACGAATACGACCGGGGCCGCCGTGCTCAGCATTCCGGTGGCAAACCCACGGATGATGAGGGTGCCGGTTCCGGTTTGAGCAGCTTCGGCAATGGACTTCGTCGGCTGGTAACTGTAAGAGGTATAGTATTCGATGCTCAGCCCGATTAAGACACCCGCCACCAGTCCGGCAATGATCGAGAGCCAGACATCCATACCGCTGACACCCTCAAGAACATTCTCGACATCCATGAGATGGATAACTAAAAAGGAAGTGCCGGCAACCAGTATCGAAGACACCCAGATGCCGCGGCGCAACGCCATGAGCAGGGCTTCCATCTTAAGTTGCTCCCCCACTCGGACAAAAAAGGTCCCGATGATCGAGCAAATGATCCCGGTTCCAGCAATTACGAACGGCAGCAAAGCCAGATGAGAATCAAAGGCTATCCCAGCAGCGATAGCTACTGTGAACGTAGCGACGATAGCGCTGACATAGGACTCGAAGAGGTCGGCACCCATACCGGCGATATCGCCCACATTATCACCTACATTATCGGCGATCACCGCCGGATTCCTGGGGT
>QLUL01000166.1 GCA_018725425.1 Chloroflexota bacterium | reverse complement strand
CCTGCTTCGAGATAAACACCCGTGCTACAACGCTCTCGGCCAAATACGCCTCCATCGCCCTGGAGTTGAAATGCTTGACCAACATCAATACCAGGATAGGCACATACAACGAGACATCCCAGGAAAGCCCAGATTTGCCATCCACATTTTTCCCGCGGCCCTCCACCTTCTGACCATGACCTCTCGAATGGCCTCCCGAGAGAGTGCCCGCTTGAGTTGCAGCAGAGGGTGATTGTAGTCCACATAGATGGAGACGATCTCTCCTTTTTCTGCTTTTTCCGTTGCCAAAGAGGGCCCTAATGATGTAGAATGGCTTTGTTCTCTCATGATTTCCTCCTGGGTTTTGGGTTTCCATACCCCAAGTTATATTAGAGAGGAAGTGTGCTTGTCAACCCAAAAGAGCTCTATGCCCTTAAGATATTATTGTGGTCATGCGCCCTTGTTGTGCGACACGCTCTATCTACCGCGGCTGGCCGCGGCTGGTCTGTCTGATTACTCCAGTTCTACACCCGGGTAATAGAATCCCTTGTCCGGCAATGCACCGCCGACGACCTCGGGCGAAAGCTCCATCAGGATCGTGAAGAACGCCTCCAGGTCATCCCGGGCGTCGCGCGCCTGCACGTGGTTCCAGGTGATGTTGGCGAGCGACGCAGCGACCGGACCGGCCTTGAATTCGAGCTCCGGGAGGTGTTTCTCGGCCATCTGCCCGGCCAGTACAGGGTTCGCCACCATCCACTCTACCGCCAATCTGTACTGGCGGATGAACTCATCGATCACATCCGGCCGGTGCTGAATGCGAGAGAGCGCCACCGTGCCGGCGAGAGGCGTCTTTATCTCCTTGCTCACCACTCGTGCCCACTCGACATCGAACCGGACCGCGCGGTGCAACCGCTCCGGCTGCTGTAGCATCACCTTGGTCGCCAGTGGCTCGGGGATCAGGGCATGCTCCACAACACCAGCCAGCAGCAACTGCGCCGACTGCCTTGGGTCGACTGCATAATGCAGCTCGAAGTCGACGAGCGGATCGATCCCCTGCCGCACAGAGAGAATCTGCAGCATCAGATCGGGGATTGCCCCCTTGAACGGCACCGCTATCTTCTCGCCGCGCAGATCGGCCAGAGTCTTCACTGCGGAGTCGGCGCTTATGATATAGTGGACGTTCCACACCGAGATATCGAGCAGTTGAATGCCCATTCCCTTATTGTAGAAGGTCGCTGCCATATTGGCGGGCATGGTCACAAAATCACCCTGCCCGCCGGCGACGATCGCCTTGACCTGAGCCGGGTTTTCCCAGATCACAAGCTCGACCTCCTCAGCGACGGCCGCCAATCGGTTGTTCACCACCAGGTAGGCGACCGGGATGGCATGAGGCCCGGGTGGAGCGACAAGGACCAGCTTCGGCAGACGCGCTGGTGCTGGGTCTGGTCTTGGTGCTGGCGGCGGGCAGCCAATGGCTAACAAGCTGATAGCTAACAGTGATGCCAGCAGAACTAACAATCCTTTCTTTTTCACTTTTATCTCCTTTCTTCTTTAGGTTTTGCCTTCTTTGAGCTATTCAGATACAGTAGAGCCTCTTGCAAAAAGGGATTCTCTGAAGCTGGCAGTTGCGTTATCTCAGCTTCGGCCAACGGATTTTTGCAAGAGCCTCAGTAGATTGTTTACATCTGCATTACCCCCTTCCTCTCTCCTCATCAATAGCTCGAATTAAAATTACATCTTTATCACCCCCCTTTTCCAGCAATGGGACAACTCTCTGATCACCAATTTGAACCCCTGGCAAACTCGATTAGTTCCCTCCGGAACATGCTCAGGCTGGCGCTGCGCAGGAAATAGCAAGGCTTGCCCGTCAGTTTACAGATTCTCTTGCAATGGCGGCAGGCGTGGTGGCTGTTTATATCTACTGGACAAAATACGATGTCTGCCTTATCCACCAGCTTTTCTATTTCCTGCTTCCCTTGCGTGTACTTGCCAGAATGGGCGAGAAAAATACCTCCCAGATGTTCTACCGTTTGTCTGTAGTGAGGCAGAAGAGTTTCCAATCCTCCCACAAAAGCCACCCTTTTCCCGTTGAGGGCAAGGGGTAAGTTGATGTCTCGTTGGTTCCTTCTGCAATCGGCAGTAAGGCCTTCATCTTCAGCGATAACCTTTGATCTGGGCGAAAGGTCAACCCGTTTGTTGGCTACAAATTGCCCATTCACAAGTTCCTCGGTTAGTGCCTTGATCTCTTGAGCGAGCAGGTCATTTTTCTCCTTCAAGCTTTCAATCTGGGCAAGGGCTGATTCCCCACCCAGTTTCGCTAAATCCTCCCTTAGCCTCTCATTCAATTGCCTCTGCTCCACCAGAGTCATGGTAAGGCTTTGTTTCTCCCTTTCAATTGTTTCCATCTCCGCTTTTAACTGCTCTCTCTTTTGCTCCGACCTCGTATATCTTTTTTGAAGCTCATTATTCAACCGATGAGCCTCTTTTAGTTCGCCTACTGCATTTTCCGGCTTACCGTCAGGTGAGGTCATGGAGAGATCATCGTAAAGCCTTAACGCCCGATGTTCCATAGCGTGTATCGTGCTGAAGACCCGCGCCTCAATCCGGTCTATCTCTTGATGCTGATGCCGGATGGCAAACCAGATGAGCGCTGGCAGGGGGACATCTTTAAGTTCGCCTCTCTCCTCAATAAAGCGGCTGATGTCTCTTTGGTCCAGGCCTTCAATCCGCTTACGGTATAATTCAACGGATGTTCCAGCACGTATCTGTGAAAATCATCGAACCAGATACGAAATTGCCCTTTCAATCCTTACGAAATCCATCATGTAGTCATGTATTCCCGAATCTGGCGAGCCCCTCGAAATGGAACATCCGATTCAAACCGCTCCTCCAGCATTTTATCGAGATACTTGGAAACTGGATTAGGCCGAGTAGAGGCGTTAACCAAGACCCCATGTATCTCAGAAGCTGGTGGAAATTGTTCATTATGCTTGAGTTTAAGCTTCCTGACAATCTTACCCTCCTCCATCTCATCAAAGGCAAGGCCTAAAATTTTGCAGATTAAGGGACTATGAAATTCCCATAACCTTCTTTTTAATTTGTTGGTCTTCTCCGGGTGGGCTCCAATATCAATATGTACCGCCCCCACACCATGGAAGGCGAGCTCAGGCTCTTGAACAATTCCCGTGTCAGTGCGATGTCCTGTGAGGTCTGAGCCAGCATTAATTTTGTTGCCCACTACCCCGGTTCCAGGCCCCATCTCAGTCAACCGGCTCATTTTGCCCCCTTCCTTTTTAGAA
>QLUL01000165.1 GCA_018725425.1 Chloroflexota bacterium | reverse complement strand
GCCGCATCCCCGGATACACCAACCCTTGCTGACATCATAGCAAGAGAGACAAGGGAAGCGATTCCGGTAACCGTTCAGGGTGTGCGATACTATATTGTCACATTGAATAGGTATATTGATCCGGTAAGCTTAGAGGTGAGTGATGATCTCCCTCACCGTCCACTAAAGGCATTTGTAGATGCTGATGGAAATCCTGTCAGCAATGAAACCACTCTCCGAAAAATCGCCACGATTGCTAGTGCTCGCCAATTAATGCAATTGTTTAGAGGAGAGCGTCTTATTGAGGCGAAGGTAAGAGACATCGACGACATACTAAGATATCATAAACAAATCCAATTTCTTGGGGGCGTTCTAGATGTTCTTGCTGCTGCGCCAGGTATAGCCATCACTGCTTATCTGACTAAAGGCGCTGGCCTCAAAGCAGAGGCATTTGAGGGCGCAGAAGACTTCCTCAAGGGAATAATTACCAATCCTTTGAATATTGTGAAAGGCTTCGTCTATGCAGATTTTGCTAATCTAAAATCAGAGTATGAGGCAGCCCTGAAGATTCAACGTCGCGAAATCACCGACTTCGAAACTGCCCGCAGATACCTGATCCATCTCCGTAAAGGACTTCTTTTACATACACCTGCCCTGCATGCCCTGGGTAAAATTGATGGGCTCGATAAGAGTGACCTTGAGAGACTGTGGGCGTTCAGTACTGATGTTATGAAAGGCATTGGAGAGGCCGTTACAGGCGTGAAGGATTTCTTTGCCGGATTAATGGGCATTGTTGATGAGCTAGCTGATATACATGAGAAGGTTAAGGCTGCTGAGGCGATTCTGAGCAGTCTGAAAGGAGAGTTCCCCTGGGTAGCAGACTACTTTGGAGAACGGGAGGATAATCGCCTTGCTATGCAGGCTCTGGACCAGGAAATATTGGCGGGCATAGATAATATGCATATCCAATATACGCTCAGCTTGGCTGAGGCAAGGTTGAGGAAGATTTTGGTTCCCGACCTAACCGTATCCGCCGTGAGGCTTAATCCAGCCTCCGTTAACCCCGGTGAAAGCGTTTCTGCCACCTTCACTATAAGAAACGTAGGGGATGGTCCGTCGGGTGTATTCAATAACCGAATCTCCCTGGCAAGGACTAAGTGGGGGACCGATATCTTCGTAAAAAGCATCAATATGGACAGCCTTGATGCAGTCACCTCCCGGCGCATGACAGTGGAAATTCCTATACCACGAGATATTCATCCGGATGATTATTATGTAACGGTTTTCACCGATGCTTTTCAGTCTATTGCAGAGACAAAGGAGGACAATAATATCGGTACAAGCGGAGACTTAACGCCTCCGAAGCTTTCTATTCTGGAGACGCCGAGGATTGACCTTACCGTAACCTCGGTTGTTGCTCCATCAAGCGTCCAGGCAGGAGAGACTATTTCAATTAACTTTACGGTTGAAAACCGGGGGAGTTCTCCCTCGGGCACATTCATTAACGAAATCTTTCTTGCCATTACCCCTGGGGATAGACTCCTTCCTTTGGGAGAGCTTGTGATGGACTCTCTGGATGCAAATGCTTCCAAAACAGCCACAGTGGAGATAACCATTCCCTCAGAAATGCCCCAGGGTGTCTATTACGTCACGGTGTTTGCCGACAGCCACCAGGCTATAGTTGAAACTGTAGAGGGCAATAATATCGGCAGTACCTATCCTGATAGGCTCTGGATTGGTGACCTACCAGTTGCTGAGCCAGAACCTGCCCCCATAGTAGTAGAGCAGATACTAGAGATTGCCCGGCAAGTAGTAGAGGTAGTGGTAAAAGCGGTGGTGGCTGTGATTGAGCATATAATTGATTGGGTTTTAGAGTTATTTGGCGAAGAACCAAAAGAACCCACAGCCCCGGCTCTACCAACCATCCCTGAAGAGAGAGCGGTAACATTAGCTGAAAAGGCAGTAGAACTTGTCAGGCAGGTTGTGAACGCACCTTATTTGGGAGATGGGGAGACATGGGGTGGAAAAGGATGGAACTGGAATCCAGGAACAGGGATGTGGGATTGGGAAGGAGGGCGATTTGTCGAGCCCGTTGAAATTAAGGAGGGTTATTATTATCCCAGATAATGCATGAACGACTATTTGGTCTTTAAAACCACTATCTAAGTTGTCTCCTTTCAGCTACAATAGTAGCAGAGAATGAGTTGCACCAAAAAGGTGCAAGAAAGGAGACACCATGAACAGAATAACAGCCAGAGAAAAGGTGGTCAACGATGGTGCAGTTGAGACACAGTTTACCGGTAAAAACCTGACGTCGGTAGGAGGGATAAAGCTGTTCCATAAATTTGCCCGGAAATTAGGGGTGGAGAAGGCATTAGAACGAAGCATCAAGCTTCCCAGAAAGGAGGTCAAGTATAAGACAGGCAGAGTACTGATCTCGCTCTTATATGCCCTGGTTCTGGATTTAAACCGTCTTTCGGACACCGCTCGTCTCCAGGTAGATAGAGTTTTTCAGCTATTGGTAGGCTTTGACGGTTATCCTCACCAGAGCACCTTCAGCCGCTTTCTCAAGTTGTTCACTGTGCCTCTAGCGCAGCAGATAGGGGAGACGAGCGTAAGTCTGCTAGGTAAAGTGAGGGATGATTTCAAGGAGTACACCAGGCTGACACTTGATCTGGACTCTCATGTAGAAACGGTGTATGGGAAGCAGCAAAGAGCCAAAGTGGGCTATAACCCCAGGAAGCCAGGGAGAAAGAGCTTTCACCCCCTGCTTTGCTTTATTGGCGAAACGAGGGACTTTTTGTGGGGTAAATTCCGCCCGGGCAATAGGTATACTGCCCAAGGGGCGATAGGATTTCTGAAAGAGTGCCTCAAAAGGCTTCCTCGTGGGATAAAGGAGATTTTCCTGCGAGGGGACTCTGGCTTTTTCGATGACAAGTTCTTGAACAATCTGGAGAGGAGAAGGATCAAGTATGCTATAGCAGTCAAGCTCTATAGCACAATCCAGGCAAGGTTGGGAGGGATAGGATATCGGGATATCGGGGGTGGAATTGCAGTGGGGGAATTCCTCTACCAGGGACATAAGTGGGAGAAAGCACGGCGGATGGTGGTGATTCGAGAGGAGGTGAGGGAAGGGAGAGCAAAAAAGAAGCAACCTAAGCTATTTGATCTCCAGGGGTACAGCTACCAGGTGATAGTAACCAGCATTGAGGAGTGGAGTCCTGAAGAGGTATGGCGCTTTTATAACCAGAGGGCCTGTGTGGAGAACATGATCAAAGAAGGGATGATGGGATATGGATTG
>QLUL01000164.1 GCA_018725425.1 Chloroflexota bacterium | reverse complement strand
ACCCCTACACACATCTGGAAAATCGCAGCACCTCGGCAAAGTTGTTGATCTTCACCAGGTTATTGGTCTCCAGAGAGCCGTCATAGGTAAGGGTGATCCATGGCTTGCCGTATTTGACGCTGATGTTTTCGGACATGGCGGCCACGATCCCACCGGGCATACAGCCGTGTGGCATAACCGAGATCACCCCGGCGAAGGAGGGATTCTCCATCCATTCGATCCCGGTCCCGATACTGAGGACCGCCTCGCTGCCGCATCTCGGGGAGAGGTGCGGTTTGGTGGAGGAGAGAATCTCTCTTATCGTGGGCTCCTCGATGTCGAGGAAGGGGGCAAACTTGTCCAGCACCGACTTCTCATCACGATTCTGTATCCATCGATTTAAGTAACCCTTGATTATCTTGACGATTCGTCTATCCTTGACCCCATCCTCGATATTCCGAAGCGAGATGTACTTGATCCATTCCCCGAATGGAGAAACAACTACTTCGAGTCCGACATCCTCACAGGTCCGCACCAGATTGCTGTTGCTGAAGCTATTGCTCCGCAGGAAAATCTCACCGTTAATCCCCACCAGCGGCCGGCGGGGTTGGTCGGGGTCAATCAGGGCTCTAAACCCTGGCACGGCCTCAATCAAGACATCATCGAAGGATTGCCTGCGGCGAATGCAATGGGCGATCCTGCCGGATAACTCTTCGAAGAGGGCATCCGTGGTGCCCCTGGTTTTCTCGTACGGGCGGGTGCGCCAGAGGAGCTTCTCGAGGTAATCCATAGCCACGACTCCTCTCCAGGCAAGCCGCACGAACGCCGAGCCGAGTCCCCAATCACGGTAGGCGTTGTTCGATACGCTGGTTCGTATGGGGAGATCGAAGCCGATTTCTCGCAGTATCCGTCCTTGTTCCAGGGCATACTTCCCGAGGCGACAGGGGCCGAATGCCCCGGCCATGAATCCCTCGACGTCATTCAGATCGATGCCGTGAGTGCCGTGTTCGTAATAGAATCGCATAAAGTCGCCGAGAGTCACCCGATAGGGCAAGCATTCCGTCCCACTGGTAACCTTGTTGCTGTGGAGCAGACTGGTTTCGTCTGACGGTGGAAGCACAATCGCTTCGACACCGAACGCCTTCATGGCAGCGGCCAGGAGGTCGGCGTGAGGTGCCATTCTGTTCAGCAGGAGGATTCCCCTGGAATTATTGAGCGTCGATGCCTTGCGATAGCTATCCTTGCTCACCGGATGGGCCTTTCCGGAGCGGCCGAAGTCCTTAATGGTATCAACAAACGCCTCTAGTCGGGTGACGATCCCGGCCTCGGCGGCGTGTTCGTCAATCTCAAGCTGGCCAAGGGGCTTGCCCCCCATGATGTCCTCGACGATGGGAAGTATGAACGAGTTCGGGCCGCAGCCGAAGTTGGTCAGGATTAGACCGTAGAGGCGGGGGTCCGATGCGACTATGGCCGCACCGCTGATGAGTTTGCTCTCGCACAGCCAGTAGGGACGATCGGAATATTTCGTGGCATCGATGGAGGACAGCGGCAGGAAATCGAGCGGGATGGGCACCACGCCGAGTCGAGCCAGTTGTTCGGCAACGCCGAGATTCGCTCCGGAATCCTGATACACGTAGGACCGACCCAGCAGGACCACGCCTATCTGGTTGTTTTGGCGAATCTGTTCCAGCAGCGCCCGCCCGCGCTCTTCCCTGGCTCTCTCGAACTCCCGCAACGCCGAGAGGCCCGCAAGAGCGGCCGTCTTGCCGCGCTTTTTGCTGAAGCCCATTTTCATCGCCATCCTGGCGAGGCTATCTATAACCTCATCGTCGCCGGTGCTGAAGTCAATGAACGGTATGAGCAGCTTCTTGCCCATTCCAAGTGCCTCGCGGACCAGGAAAGGAGCGGCCTGCACCAGCGGGCAGGCGTATTTCTGGTTCTCATCTCCTTCTTTGCGACCCAATCTGATGGCGCTGGGGAAAACAATGTAGTTGGTGTCTCTCAGGCCAGCGGCGTGGCCATACACCAGCTTGATGGGGAAACAGCTATCGGTGTAGCTCAACTCAACCGATTGCTCGATCGTCTGTCGATTGGTCCTGCGAGAGAGAACAACCTTCACGCCGAGGGCATTGAGGAAAGCGACAAACAAGGGGGCATAATCGTACATCAGCAGCGATCTGGGGATGCCAACGGTAAGCCCGCTACCAGTCTGGAGTCTGGAGTCTGGAGTCTGGAGTCCCCCTCCTCTCCCCTTGACTCTCGACTCTTGACTCTTGACTCTTGACTCGAGGTTGTAGTCCTTGAACAGCAATTTCTCGCGCTCGTCAACGGCGGTCTCCTTCTTCTCGAAACTGATGGTGCTGTCATAGAGGTCACAGCGGCTGCCGTAGAAGGTCGGGGGCTCGGCGGCGAGCTCCAGTCGGCTGATGGTGCAGTTATTATCACAGCGGTTGCAGGTGAAGGATTTGAGGGTATATTCCCCCTCGACGACTCTGCGGAACCCTTTGAACTTCGACTCTCTGCACACCATTTCCTCTTTGGCCAGGAGCGCTGCCCCGATGGCGCCGGTGACCTCCTTGTGCTCGGGGACAATTAGCTTCTTGCCCTCAAGCGCCCGCTGGAAGGCGGACACCACGGCATCGTTGTAGAACACCGCCCCGGTGAGAATCACCTTTTCTCCCAGCCGCCGCATCTCCACCACCTTGGAGAGGTAATTGTGCGCGATGGAGTTCGAGAGGCTGGCCGTTATCACTTCGATTGGCACACCCTCCTGCTGGGCGCAGGCGACCGCCTGTCCCATGAAGGCGGCACAGCGGGAGCCCAGATCGATGGTGTATGGAGCCTGAAACGCTAGACTAGCGAACCGGCCGTCCTTAACCGAGACATCAAGCATCTCCGCCAGCTCATCGATGAAGCTGCCCGTTCCGGCGGCGCACGCCTTGTTCATCTGATAATCAACCACCACACCGTTTCGCTTGATGATCAGCTTCGAGTCCTGCCCGCCGACCTCGATGATATCCGCCTCGGGGTCCAGCTCCTCCGCGGCCCTCGTCTGGGCAGTGATCTCGTTCTTGATCAGGTCGGCCCCGATGAAGCTGCCGACCAGATACCTCCCGGAGCCGGTGACACCGACGCCCGCTATGGTGACGCTGTCCCCCATATCTTCCCGCAGATTGCGGAAGACCTCCTTGACAGCATCGAGGGGCCTTCCGGCGGTCATAAGGTAATTCTTGGCTATGACGGTTTTGCCGCTCTCATCGAGTATCACCGCCTTGGTGCTGGTGGAACCAACGTCCACGCCTAAATACCCCACCAGGGGCTGGAGGCTGGAG
>QLUL01000163.1 GCA_018725425.1 Chloroflexota bacterium | reverse complement strand
TAATCTCAGGAACTAAGATTGCGGCAAGTATCCGGGAGGAGCTGAAGGAACAGGTAAAGGACTTGAAGGAGAGGAAAGGGATAACTCCGGGACTGGTTATGGTGCGCGTCGGGGAAGACCCGGCTTCGGTATCCTATGTCTCGGCCAAGGGCAAGGCCAGCGAGGAGTTGGGCATCCATTCCCGGACGATCGTTTATCCCGTTGATGCCACCGAAGCAGAGGTGCTGGCTAAGGTGGAGGAGCTGAACAATGACCCTGAGGTTCACGGTATTCTGGTGCAGCTTCCCCTGCCGAAGCACATTGATTCAGATAAGGTTCTCAACACTATAGATCCCCAGAAAGATGTCGACGGCTTTCATCCGGTGAACGTCGGCAGGCTCCTGATAGGCGAGCCTTACTTCATGCCCTGCACGCCACACGGGGTTCAGGAGCTGCTCATTCGCAGTGGAAACAGCCCTGAGGGGAAGCATGTGGTTATCTGTGGGCGAAGCAACATCGTAGGGAAGCCGGTGATGGCGATCCTGATGCAAAAGAAGAAGGGTGCCAATGCCACGGTGACCATGGTTCATACCGGGACCAAAGATATGGCCTCCATAACCAGGCAGGCCGATATCCTGATCGCCGCTATGGGCAAAGCCAGGGCCATAACGGCAGACATGGTCAAAGAGGGTGTGGTGGTCATTGATGTGGGAGTGAACCAGATGGGCACGACTGCTGAGGGGAAGCGTATCCTCGTCGGCGACTCTGACTTTGAGGGTATCAAGGAGAAGGCGAAGGCGATCACCCCCGTACCCGGGGGGGTAGGGCCGATGACAGTTACCATGCTGATGGCGAATACCCTCAGGGCGGCGGAAATGCAGAGTTAGGTGGATAGGCTGAAGGCCGAAGTAGACTAATAGCCTTCAGTCTAATACCTTAATCCGTGAGTCCAGACTCAAAACACTCACCTTGTGGGTGACGGTCTAAGCGAATGTGTTTAGCTTCACCTTCAGCGTTTCTATTCACGGATTAAGGTAATAGTCTAATAGTCTAATACGAAAGGAGGGCATATTCTATGGCTTACGATGCCACAAAGATGATGGACTGGCAGATATCCGAAGCGGCGGAGATAAACATGCCCACTCCCGATGACTGGAGGGAGAAGTTAGGCCTGCAAAAGGATGAGATGATCCCCATGGGGCGGCTCTGTAAGCTCGACTTCCTGAAGATCATTGAGCGCCTCAAGGGCAAGCCGGATGGCAAGTATATCGAGGTAACTGCCATTACCCCGACTCCCCTGGGTGAGGGGAAAAGCACCACCTCGTGCGGCCTCATAGAAGGTCTGGGAAAGCGCGGCAAGAATGTGGGCGGAGCCCTGAGGCAGCCATCGGGCGGCCCGACTATGAATGTCAAGGGAACCGCTGCCGGCGGCGGCAATGCCCTGCTCATTCCCATGACCGAATTTTCCATGGGCCTCACCGGTGACATCAACGATCTCATGAATGCCCATAATCTGGCGATGGTGGCCCTTACCGCCAGGATGCAGCACGAGCGCAATTACAATGACGAGCAGCTCGAAAGGCTCACCAATCTGCGCCGCCTGGACATCGATCCCACCAGGATAGAGATGGGATGGGTTCTGGATTTCTGCGCCCAGAGCCTCCGTAATATCATCATCGGCATCGGCGGCCGCCAGGATGGGTTCACCATGCAGTCCAGGTTCGGCATTGCCGTCGGCTCCGAGTGCATGGCGATTCTATCTATTGTCAGAGACCTGGCAGATTTAAGAGAGCGCCTGAATAATATCACCGTGGCCTTTGACAAGAGCGGCAAGCCGGTGACCACCGGTGATCTCGAGGTGGGTGGCGCGATGACCGCCTGGATGCGCAATGCCATTAACCCGACCCTGATGTGCATGGCCGAGTATCAGCCATGTCTGGTGCATGCCGGACCCTTTGCCAATATCGCCGTAGGCCAATCTTCGATCATCGCCGACCGGGTTGGCCTCAAGTTGTTCGATTACCACGTCACCGAGAGTGGTTTTGGGGCGGACATCGGCTTCGAGAAGTTCTGGAATGTAAAATGCCGCTACAGTGGCCTCAAACCACACGTGTCGGTGCTCGTCACTACTATCCGTGCCCTCAAGATGCACGGCGGTGGGCCCAGGGTTGTGCCCGGAATACCCCTCCCCGCTGAGTACGGCAAGCAGAACCTGCAACTGCTGGAGAAGGGTCTGGGAAATATGGTGCACCATATCAACACCATCCGCAAATCAGGTATGAACCCGGTGGTCTGCATCAACTGCTTCCATACCGATACGGATGCCGAGGTAGCGATGGTCAAGAAGGCTGCAGAAGCTGCTGGGGCGCGCTGCGCGCCGTCTACTCACTGGGCCAACGGTGGTGACGGGGCTCTGGAACTTGCCGATGCGGTCATTGACGCCTGCAAGGATAAGACCAATTTCAAGTTTCTCTACCCCCTGGAGATGAAACTGCGTGACCGCGTCGAGCTGATCGCTAAAGAGGTCTACGGGGCGGATGGAGTTAGTTGGACTGCGGAAGGCGAGGAGAAGCTCAAGATGGTCGAAGGGGACCCCAAGTTCAATGATTATGCCACCATGATGGTTAAGACCCATCTCAGCTTGTCGCATGAGCCCACGCGGAAGGGGGTCCCGAAAGGGTGGACTCTGCCCATCCGGGATATCCTGATCTTCTCCGGTGCCAAGTTCCTGTGTCCAATGGCCGGCGCTATCAGCATGATGCCGGGAACGAGTTCCGATCCTGCCTTCCGAAGAGTGGATGTGGATGTGAAAACGGGGAAGGTCTCCGGACTTTTCTAGCGCTTGCAACCCGGTTGAGAAGATGATATAATGTAATAGTTTCCTGGTGACTATAGCGGGGTGGGCCCACCCGTTCCCATCCCGAACACGGAAGTGAAACGCCCCTGCGCAGACGATACTGCCCTGGTAACGGGGTGGGACAATATGGCGTTGCCAGGAAACTAAAGGGCTCCCTGAGTAATCAGGGAGCCCTTTATCTCTTTCCCGGTTTCCCACGCCTGTTGTTGATTGCCAAAAAGCGATATACGACATTGCTGATTACCCCCCTTGACTTTACCGCGGACACAGTTTATACTTATTATCTGTAGGGCGTTGCCCCCCACGCGAGGGCGTGGATTGAAACGATTGAAACAAACTAGGGCGAAGGTGTAGGCCCGGGTGGCGCAATGGTAGCGCAGCCGACTTGTAATCGGCAGGTTAGTGGGTTCGAGTCCCCTCTCGGGCTTTTCCCGGAGGGGTGGGTGAGCGGTTAATGCCAGCAGACTGTAAATCTGCCGCCGGAAGGCTACGCAGGTTCGAATCCTGCCCCCTCCACCGGCCCA
>QLUL01000162.1 GCA_018725425.1 Chloroflexota bacterium | reverse complement strand
GTTTAATGAAATGTGGTATATTGAACCTAGCTTTTGGAGAAACTAAACTATTACAGTATATTTGGAAGCGATGACTGGGTAACTCGTCCATCGCTTCATGGATTCAGGTGTATGTTGCAATGGTGAAGCTTGTTGCAGCCTGAGAATCGAAGAGAGATTGGGGGTGAGAACTTTCGGGAATGAGGAAGTCAAAGTTGGAGTCAAATCGGAGGCAAAAATAAAGCAAGATCAAATAAGGAAAGGAGGTCTCAAGTGATGGCCAGATTTCGAAACTCTTTGATCAGATTGTTGGTAAGCGCCGATATGCCTCGCAGTATTAGAGTTGTTGTACTCACCACAATAGGCTTATTGATTGCTACAACAGCTTTAATCGCTATTGAGCGGGTCACTGGTTGGCCTGACGTAGGCCCTATGTGCGGCCCTTGGGACAGGCCTTGCCCCTTCGAATTCTTCTGAAGGTCCGCTTCAGTCGGCAGCTTCCTCGAAGGTTCGTCGAGCTTGAAGCAATTACCATGGCACAAGTGGTTTCAGATGTGATCAGACGGTATGTCAAGCAGCTCAGGGGGATGGGAGCGATCAAGACGAAACAGGTCGAGGGCGCCTTCTCCCGGGCTGCGCGGCATAAGCTTTTGGAATGGCTTTATCTAAAGGACGACGAGGGGGAGTTCGAGTATGCGGGATTCCGGCTCGCCAAAAGGGGGTTTGATCCACATAAGCCAGATCCTGAGCTGTTAAAGATCATCTATTCAGATCGGTCTCTGCTTACCAGCCTCAACCCACCTAGCTCTACCTCCCAGCCATCTCTGGTAGCCAGCATGCTAGAGCTTCTAGAACTCGAAAGGGGGATGAATGTTTTGGAGATTGGGGCCGGGACCGGATATAACGCTGCCCTGATGCAGGAGATCGTTGGCAGAACCGGTCATATTACAACAATCGATATTCAAGATGACGTTGTGGAGCGGACGAGGAGGCTTCTTAAGGCCTCTGGCTACGGTGGGATCGAGATGATTGCCGCGGATGGCGGCGAAGGCTTCCCAGAAAATGCCCCATATAATCGCATCATCGCCACCGTCGGTTGCCCTGACATCTCCTTCCGCTGGGTCGAGCAGCTTGCCGACGATGGGTTCATGCTCATCCCACTCCAGCATGGTGGTGAAGGGTTCGACCCCCTGGTGCACATCTGGAAGGAAGGGGAAAGGTTTCTGGGGGGTTTTGTGGGGCTCTCAGGGTTCATGTCGATCCAGGGTGAGCTTGCCATTGAACAAAGACCTAGCTGGGAGGAACTTGCAAGGCTCCGTAGTGGTGAGCCAAGGGCGGTGTATCCTCACTTTGGCATCTTTAGGGAAATGGTCGAATCCGGCAAAAGCAAATGGCACGGCCGGTTTGTTTCATTCTTGCTCTTTCTGGCCATTATCGGGGATAAGAAACCTTTTGACTTCGCTCCCCCTAGTTTTTGGGATGAAGAGAAGGGCGTGGCCGTAGCCAGAGAGGATGGGGTTGCCCTGTATGGCGACGAGTCTCTTCTTGATGATTTGAAGAGCCTTAGTGAGCAATGGGAGGGGTTGGGGAGGCCAGGGTTTTCCGACTGGCGGTTGCAATTCCTGCCTCGCGATCGTGTTGCGGGAATCCGTGAAGGGGAGAGGGCCTGGGTGATCGAGCGGAAGTTCTCCAGGGAGATGGTCAGACTCGCTTGAAAGGTTGTTCGCGCAATATGTTGAGAAGATGGGCGGAAAAGTTTCGCCTGGTGAGCCACTTTGACAAAAAATTCTCTCTTAATGAAGATGTTTATCTTGTCAAGGGGAGTAAACGTGGCGCCATTTATGACCTTGCTGGGGGCGATGTTTATTCTGTCGATGAGACTTTCAGTAACGCTTTAGATTCAGCGTTGCTGGGGCGAACACCTAAGGAAATCACTATGGAGGTTGACCATAATCTATATGAAATCATTGGATTCTTAAGGAAACTGGCCGACCAGGGGTTGGGAGAGTGGTACGAGGGACCAACACATTCCTCCAAGTCCTACAAGGATCTCCCGCCCCCTTCCTGGCACCTCCGATTCGCCTGGCTTGAACTCACAGATAGCTGTAATCTGCGCTGCGTTCATTGTTATAGTGATAGCGGAGCGTCGCAATTGCCGGAGAAAGGAACGATGCTGACGGAGGACTTCAGGCACCTGATTTTGGAAGTTGCCGGATTGGGCTGTTCTGCAATTCAGTTTACGGGGGGAGAGGCACTCTTAAGGCAGGACCAGCTTCTTGACCTCATTCTTATAGCTGAAGAGAAGGGCATTGAAGTCGAAGTTTTTACCAATCTTACCCTTCTTACAAAGGGGATCGTGAACTTTTTCAAACAGCACAATGTTCGGGTGGGTACATCTCTTTATGCTTCTAACCAGCAATTACATGATTCAATTACAAGGGTTAAGGGAAGTTTTGTAAGAACAATCGAGAGTATCCGAGAGCTTGTGTCAGCAGACATTCCTTTACGGGTTGGAATAGTTGCAATGCCCCAAAATGAGAACAGCTTAAATCAAACTATTCGCTTCGCAAAAGAAGAGCTAGGTGTTCACCAAGTCAGAGCCAGCAAGGTACTGCGCGTCGGCCGTGGGTGCTCGATCGCTTCCGATGACTTCATCCCGCTCGGTGAGAAGCTAGCCTTTCCAAAGATCAGCAAGGAGGACTTTATAGCTAGATTACATGGCCATAATTGCTGGAGGGGCAAGATAGCCATTGCTCCTACAGGAGAGGTTTTGCCCTGTCCTGCTGCGCGAGACATAGTTTTGGGGAATGTGCAACATCAAAACTTGCCTGACATCATCGTTTCAGATCGCTTGAGGCATATTTGGGAATTAAGCAAGGATAAGATTGAAAGCTGCCAGGATTGTGAATATCGTTATGCGTGCTTCGACTGCCGACCGAGGGCCGAAAACCTTACAAGCAAGCCGACTGATTGCTGGTATAATCTATGCGAGTGTTAGATCGACCAGCTTGCGGGGTGGGTGAAGCGCAACGGACCCACTGGAAACGTGAGGGGCCTTACTCCAAAAGGCGAAAGGCCATAACATCCACCAACCCCAAATCGGTCAATCTTAGCTCGGGGATCACCGGAAGCGCCAGAAAGGATAATGTAGCAAAGGGCGCTGCCGGTATGCATCCTAAAGTGGCAGCGATGCTTCTGAGTTCCTCTAGCTTCCGCACCACCGTTCCTAGCGGTTCGTCCGAAAGCAGCCCGGCGATGGGCAAAGCCAGCGAGCCCAAAATCTGACCCTCGCAGGCGACAGAGAGTCCGCCCTGAAGCCGCTCAAGTTCCCTGATCGCGGCAAGTATATCCCCATCATTCGTTCCCACAGCGATGATGTTGTGAGAATC
>QLUL01000161.1 GCA_018725425.1 Chloroflexota bacterium | reverse complement strand
GCAAGAGACATAATGGTCCTGATACTTGACGCCTACTTCAGGATAGATATCTCTCGTATGACCTCAGAGGAAATGGATGAAGTAGGAAGGCTAATAGGCTACGACGGACAGGAGAAAGTGCTCCGACTCTTTGAGCATTATGCCCACAAGAAAGGGTTTGAAATGCCAGAACCACCTGAACCACCTGCTCCCCTTCCTGTTGAGCCCGAGCCTTACTGGTGGGAGATAGCGGATCCTGAGGCAGAAATAGAGGGGATCATGAAGCAGGTGGCCGAGGCGAAGGGAATGTCTCCTGATGAGGTAAGGGGAAGGTTTGGCGAATTATTCCCCGGTGTGGATCTGTGGAACATGACCTTCTACGAATTTAGCAAGTTCCTTAACAGCCTCCCTCGACCCGCTCGCAGACCGCTGAGTTTCGACGATCTGAAGCGCAATCCTCGGATTATTGCGCTATTCGGGAGGGTTCCTGCCTTCTCCACCGAGCAGGAATTAGAAGAATTTAACCAGAAGTTGGAAAAGGTGCTGTCGGACGTAGCTCCGTTATTGCGGCAACTTTGCCGCTACGAATTTCCCCTTGGGGCTCTTGTAGCTTCCCAAGGAGCGATTAGTGTAGCAGTACGGAGCGATCATCTCCCGAGAGCAGAAGAAGTCTATGAGATGATAGCCAAGAAGGCAGAGAGCCTCTTTGGAATCCAGAATGTACCAGTAACATTTTCCAATGCCGTGGGTGGTGGCCCGCAAGGACCCCCGTCTAGCCCTACCTCTACTGGTTGGGCGCCGCCGTGGAACGAACCCTTCCCTGAGATACCGGGTGCAGTCAAAGTTACACCCGCTGATGACCCCGCGAGGTACACAACAGCAAGTTTTGCCGTTCAGCGGTTCAGGTGGTATTGGCCCTGGGACCCGGACGAGGATTACATCATAACCGGCCACAAAGGGCCGAGCGAAACGATAACCCCAGTCAATATGCGTATAAATCAGCCAACCCCGGGATATGAAGCTGGGCGGGTAAGCGATAACGTAGGCACGCATACTTATGCGGATGCTGCGCGCGTCGGAATTTCCGATGCGAGGGTGCGTCCCTACATACTCATCGGCGGCACTCCAAGTCAACCGGCTCTGCGTCCAGTGTTTGCCTCGGGAGATCCCGCACTAGGAGAGAGCATCTGGATAAGTGCAGGGAGAACTGGCCTAACGTTCTCAGTGAACGTGCTGCGGCGTCACACGTTCAAGAACTGGGGTCCCTGGGTGGAGCTTAAGAATCAATTTTTGGTGAGGCCGGTGGGGGACATCTGGGCAATAGGCGGAGACTCCGGCAGTCCGTATTGGCACCCAGTATGGGATCCAGTAAAAGGAATCCACGGTGCAAAGATACACGGACTTCATGTGGGCTGGGAGTGGGTCCATGGTCGGGAGAGTACATGATCTTTTCACCAGTATCAGGCCTAGAACGCGAGTTTCCGGGCTGGAGAGTGTGGGTGAGGGAATAAAGGGTCATCTGTGTGGATATTGCACCGGCTCTTGCAAGACACTATAATTTACACGTCGGCGGTATCACGTCACAGATTAAGCCGGCGGAGGTTACCAGTTGCAAGATGAACAGAACCTTGTCCACCGGGCGCAGCAGGGAGACCAGGAAGCCTTGGCACAACTTTATGAGAGCCATTTTGACAATATCTATCGCTACGTAGCGCTGAGGGTAGGGAACAGGATAGAGGCAGAGGATATTACCCAGGAGGTCTTTTTGAAGGCGGTTAGGTCAATTCACACCTTCAAATGGAAGGGCATACCCTTCTCCGCGTGGTTATTCCGCATCGCCAAGAACGAGGTAATTGACTCTTTGAGAAAGAGAGGCAGGCATCCGACAGTTCCTCTCAGCGAGTTGCCGGCAATCGCCGTAAGCAGCGCCGGTAACCCCTGTCCGGTGGCAGAAGGCGAACTGGATATTGAGCAACTTACAGCAGCCATCAGGCGATTGACGCAGGCACAACAGGAGGTGATTTCTCTTCGTTTTTCCGCCGAGCTATCTATTGCGGAGGTGGCAAGTCTCATGGGCAAGCGTCAAGGGGCAGTGAAAGCACTGCAGCACAGTGCCATCCTCGCCTTGCGCCGAGTACTATCAAAGGGAGGGGATAATGAGAAAGGATAGAGAGTTCAATAACATCCTTGAAGAATGCCTGGAGCGGTTACTGAGAAATGACGAGACCGTAGAGCAATGTCTTCAGCGCCATCCGGAGCAGTCAAGCGAGCTTGAACCGTTACTGAAGACGGCCCTGGATGTAAGAAAGGCCTCAGCGGTCCAGCCTTCAGCGGAGTTCAAAGCCAGGGCGAGATACCAGTTTCACCTGGCACTTGCAGAATTGAAGCCCAAAAGAAGGCCTTGGGGGTGGGAGTGGCGGCCGCGATGGCTAACAGCGGCGGCTATAATCCTGGTCGTGCTGCTTGCCGGCAGCGGCATGGGGATAGCAGCTTATCACAGCATGCCGGGAGAGCTTCTTCATCCGGTGAGGTTGACCGCTGAGGAAATCTGGCTGGCACGAACCCCTCCCGGCATAGCCAGGGCGAAGATTCACGCCGAACTGGCGGCAAGGAGGGTGGCAGAGATAGTTTACCTGACAGAGGGGGAAGACAGATCGGCCAAAATCGAACAGGTGGCTCAGCGACTGTATTATCACCTGGCGACCATAGAAAGCCTGGCTGCCGCTGAAATGGTGATGGCGATGACACATGTAGTGGAGGAGGTGACGCCTCTATCTACCCTGGATGCCGCAGTACCAGAAGCACTAGCAGGTGAAGAGGACATCGGTGAAATAGGACCGGCGGGCCCACAAGGGCTGGCAGGGCTGCCAGGGGTAATAACTTTGACCGGAGTGGGAGCACAGGATGCGAGGTGGATTGAATTCAGAGCAACCCTCAAGCAGCAGGAGGCTGCTCACCTGGCTGACTTGCACAATCTACTGCCGGTCGTCCCAGAATCGGCGAGGGCCGCTCTGCTTACGGCGATCGCCGTAGCCGAGGCTGGTTATGAGCGGGCGATTGAGGCTCTAGAACGAGATCGGGAACCCTAAAAGTCCCAGCGGGTGAGCAGAACCGGTCGTTCCAGACATCTTATATTTAGAGGGCAAAAATATTAAGGGTTGGCGCGGTCTTGATGGGAGGAGGCGATGGTTATGTGAAAACGAAACTATAACTGGGAGTTCGTCCACTCTCGCAAAAAAGTGGATAAATATAAGAAACGGAGGGTAACAAAAATCAAACTGAAGGGAATAAAAGGGATCGCCTTGCTTGTGACTGCGGCATTGTTGCTGATAGCATTAATGGGTGCAATAGCAGCAGCGGGTGGGGAAGAGAGACGTATTGATGTGGAGGACTTTAATTGGGA
>QLUL01000160.1 GCA_018725425.1 Chloroflexota bacterium | reverse complement strand
CGGCAGGGGTTCTCGGCGCGATACCTGGAGCAACTGCTCCTTCCCCTGAAGGCAGCCGGCCTGGTCAGGGCCACCCGGGGAGCTCGCGGAGGATTTTCCCTGGCCCGGGCGCCTTCAGAGATAAACCTCGGCGAAATTGTCCAGATTATGGAGGGCTCAATTGCCCCGGTAGAGTGTGTTGATGACGCCGGAGCATGCTCCCGCGCCGATTTGTGCATCACTCGTGAAGTCTGGGGGGAGCTGAAAAAGGCGATGAATGGGGTTTTGGAGTCTACAACCTTACAGGATTTGGTCGAGCGGCAGAAAAGGAAGCAGCAGTCTGCAGAGGCGATGTATCACATCTAAGTATAGCCTTCAGCGGGCGGAGGAGCAGGGAGGTGGGGGACTCTAGACTCCAGACTCTAGACTCGTGACTCAATTATGATTGATAGGTATTCGAGGCAAATCATCTTCCCCGGTATCGGCGAAGAGGGCCAGCGGAAACTGGGCGATGGTTGTGTGGTGATCATCGGCTGTGGCGCACTGGGGACAATTATCGCTACCTCCCTGGTGCGTGCCGGTGTGGGGAAAGTCAGGATCATAGACCGAGATTTCATCGAGTACCACAACCTGCAGCGGCAGGTCCTTTTCGATGAAGATGACATACTAAACGGACTCCCAAAGGCCATCGCTGCTGAGCGACATCTGAAGAGGGTAAACTCATCGGTTGAAATTGAGGGGATAGTTGCGGATGTAAACTATACCAACATCGAAAGGTTTGTCCGCGGCGCTGACATAATCCTTGACGGACTGGATAATTTTGAGACCCGCCTTCTGATAAATGATGTTTCCCTGAAGCATAAGATCCCGTGGGTTTATGGCGGGGCCATCTCTTCCTTCGGGATGACGATGACTATAATCCCCGGTGAAACCCCCTGCTTCCGGTGTTTCAGCCCTGCTTCGACTGGAAGAGGGACGGTTCTGACCTGTGATACTGCCGGGGTAATCAGCCCAATCCCTTTCATTATCGGCTCCCTGCAGACCGCCGAGGCGATAAAGATACTCGTTGGAGCCGGGGAGCTCAACCGGCAGCTTATATGTATCGACGTCTGGACGGGGAGCTTCGATCGGCTGGAGACCGCTCCTCGCCACGATTGCCCCGCTTGCCAGGGCACATACGAGTTCCTCGACGGAAGGTTTGGTGTTAGAGCCACCTCGCTTTGTGGTCAGAATTCCGTGCAGGTGTTGAATCCCAAGATTGAAAGACTCTCTTTCAAGGAGCTCGAGGCTCACCTTAAGATGGTGGGGAAGGTTACCTATAACGAGTTCATGCTGCATTTTGATGTCGATGGCAGAGAGATGGTCATCTTTCCTGACGGGCGAGCGATCGTGAAGAACACCACCGACGAGTCGCTGGCGCGAGGGCTGTATGCCAAATACATCGGAACATGAGTGTGATGCCATGATCTACCTCGATAATGCCGCCACTTCCTGGCCCAAACCGGAAAGCGTCTACCAAGCGATGGACGATTTCTTGAGAACAAAAGGCGGCAATCCGGGTCGCGGTATCCACAGTATGGCTGTAGCTGCCGGGGAAACCGTGGAGGAGGCCAGGTTGCTCATGGCGCGCTTTATCAACGCCCCGGAAGCGCAGCGAGTTATATTCACCCTCAATTGCACCGATGCCCTGAACATGGGGTTGAAAGGACTGCTGAAGCCCGGAGACCATGTAATCACCGATGGTATGGGGCACAATTCCGTGGTTCGCCCTCTCAGAAAACTCGAACAGCGAGGGGTGAAAATCAGCCGACTGCTCCCGCGCTCGGAGGCGGGGGTTGTATCGGCTCAGGATATCGAGGCGGCGATAACCGCAGACACCCGGCTGATAGTGGTTACCCATGCCTCCAACGTGACCGGTGTTATTCAACCGATTGAGAACTATGGCGCGATCGCTAGAAGGCATAACCTGGTTTTCATGGTGGATGCGGCGCAGACTGCGGGCAAGCATTCTATTGACGTTCAGGCGAGTAACATCGATTTGCTGGCCTTTTCGGGGCATAAGGGGGTGTTCGGTCCCCCTGGTACCGGGGTGCTTTATGTGGGTGACCGGGTCGAGCTTGACCCATTGCGCGATGGCGGCACCGGCTCGCACTCCGAACAAGAAGAACAACCATCTTCTTTGCCATATCGATACGAGAGTGGGACATTAAATACCTGCGGCATTGCCGGGCTCGGTGCCGGATTGAAATATATTCTTCAGGAAGGCATGGAAAGAATTCGGGCTCATGAGCAATCTTTGTTGGAGCACCTGTGGGATGGATTATCCCGTATTGGTGGGGTAATTCTCTATCTGCCGGATAGAGGGTTGAAGCATGTCGCCATCGTTTCCTTTAATCTTGAACGCCAGGAGCCGGGGGAAGCGGGAATTATCCTCGACCAGGCGTTTGACATTAAGGTGAGAACAGGGCTTCATTGTGCCCCGGCGGCTCATAAGATTTTAGGCACCTATCCATTGGGAACCATTCGCCTGAGCCCGGGATACTTCAATACCGCGGAGGAGATTGATTTCTGCCTCCAGGCGATAGAGAGGATCGTCCGGCAGGGGAATGTATGAGGTGTGTTCGGAAATTAAACTAGCACAAAGGAGGAAAGCAAAATGGCGGAAATAATCCAGAAAGTGGAGATGCTGCGGTATAAGGGAATAGAGATACCCAAGCTAACCAGGGGCATAGCCCGGGACTCAACCGAGCTAATCGGGAATACACCACTCGTCAGGTTGAACCGCATAACCGAGGGGTTAGAGGCAGAAGTGGTAGCAAAGCTGGAGTCCTTTAATCCCATAAGCAACGTGAAGGACCGCATAGGGGTGTCGATGATCGTTGATGCCGAAGAGAAGGGGCTTATCAATAAGGATACGGTAATCGTTGAGCCCACCAGCGGCAACACCGGCATTGCCCTCGCCTTCGTCTGCGCGGCTCGGGGATACCGGCTTATCCTCACCATGCCGGACACCATGTCCCTGGAGCGGAGGCAGCTCTTGTCTGCCTTCGGCGCTGAGCTGGTGCTGACCCCGGGGGCAGAGGGTATGAAGGGTGCGATCAGGAAAGCGGAGGAGTTGGCGGCAGAAAACCCGAGATGCTTCATCCCCCAGCAGTTCAAGAACCCGGCAAATCCTGAGATACACCGCCTGACCACCGCCGAGGAGATCTGGAGGGATACCGAAGGGAGGGTGGATATTCTGGTCTCCGGGGTGGGGACCGGGGGGACGATAACCGGAGTTGCCGGAGTGATCAAGCCAAGAAAACCGGGCTTTACCGCGATTGCAGTGGAGCCAGAAGGCTCCCAAGTTTTAGCTGGAAGACAACCAGGACCGCACAAAATACAGGGCATCGGCGCCGGGTTTGTCCCCGACGTCCTGGATGTTGAGCTG
>QLUL01000016.1 GCA_018725425.1 Chloroflexota bacterium | reverse complement strand
ACCGAAAGGTCGGAAGAGCAGGCTGTTGTCAATCAGCCAAATGTGACGGACATCAATCTAGTCACAAGCTACCCCCCTCGTGGGGGTAGTAATTGACCCGCAGCCTTGGCTGGCACCGTGTGGCAGAGCAGGAGGTAGAACTCTATGACGAGGATACTATCGCTCAACTGCAGGCCTTTGCCGATGGCGTCAATGCCTATATCATGGGTCGTGATCCCGGTGACCTGGCTCTGGAATATAGCATATTGGGGCTGATTGGCATTGACTTCGAGATCAAGCCGTGGACGCCCGCCGACACACTGGTTTTTGCCAAGATAATGGCCTGGGATTTGGGTTTCAGAGGCAGCGAGGAAGAGACCCGCGCCACCCTGTATGAACTTATCGGCCAGGAAATGACCGACCAATGGCTAACGCCCCCCTGGCCATTTGACGAGAAACCCACCATTATCCAGCCAGAGGACCTGCCCATCACCGCGGCAACCCTCATCAACTCGCCGGACAAGTCGGCGGTTCCCCCGGAAATCAATACGTTGACTGCGAAAAGCATCTTGGCGGACATGAGTTTGGTGTTCGGTCAGGGTTCGGGCGTTGGCAGCAATAACCGGGTGGTCAGCGGCAGGCTAACGGAAAGCGGTATGCCGCTGCTGGCCAATGACCCACATCTAGGGATCCAGATACCATCGATCTGGTACCAGATAGGGTTGCACCTTGTAAACGGAGAGTCTACGTTTAGCGTGTCCGGCTTTACGTTCGCCGCCTCGCCGGGGGTTGTCATCGGGCACAATGACTACATTGCCTGGGGGGTAACCAACGTGGGCCCCGATGTGCACGATCTGTATCATATTCGCATCAACCCCGATAATCCACTCCAATACTTGTGGAACGGGGAATGGCGCGACATCACCGTCCATGAGGAAACCATCTACTTCGGAGATGGGGAAGCTCCAATCACCATCCTGGTTCGCCAAACGCATCTGGGACCGATCATCAATGATAATCAGATGGACGAAGAAACCGGCCAAATCCTGGGTTTTAACGATGAGGACCCACTGGCGGTGCGCTGGACGGCCTTGGACCCCGGTACCTTATCTAAGTCGATTCGTAAGCTTAATAAGGCGACCAACTGGGCGGAATTCCGTGATGCGCTGCAATATTGGGATGTGCCGGCGCAGAATTTCGTTTACGCCGATGTGGAGGGCAACATCGGCTATCAGATGCCCGGCCGTATTCCCATCCGCACCGCTGATCACAGTGGGCTAATACCCGTCCCAGGTTGGACGGATGAGTTTGAGTGGCAGGGATTCATCCCGTTTGAGCTCCTGCCCCGCGTGTTCAATCCGGAACGCGGCTATATCGTCACCGCCAACCAGGCAGTTGTTCCGCTGGAATACTATGCTTGGCTGGCACAGCAACTGGGCGAGGGGCTGAACTTCGTCTTCGACCGTGAGGTTGATATGGGCTTTCGTGGTCAACGGATTGTGGAGATGATGAACGATAAGGCGCCGCATAGCATCGCCAGTTTTCAGGATATGCTGGGTGATAACAAGCTGATTAGCGCCAAAGAACTGATGCCCTTCCTTGCCAACTTGCAATTCGATGATGTTGAGCTGGCCGAGGCCCGCGACTGGCTGCTGGAATGGGACTACCACTTCGATATCAATAGCCCGCAAGCGGCACTCTATGCCCAGTTCTGGGCAAGCTTGATGGACAATCTCTTCAACGACCAGTTAGCTGAGGTGGCCCGGGTGGAGGGTGATAGTAGAGAAATGTGGGCCACATTCTTGTTGATGGAAGAACCCGATAACACCTGGTGGGATGATATCACAACCGATGACGTGGTGGAAACCCGCGACGACATTCTGGCTCGCTCATTCACTGAAGGCTATGCCAGCACGGTGGCTGCGCTTGGCGGAAACCGTAATGACTGGAGATGGGGCGACTTGCATACCTCTTACTTTGTCAGCACCCCCCTGGGTGGACGCATCGGTCTGATTGAGAGGATGGTGAATCGCGGCCCATTCCCCACCGGTGGCGGCTCAGGGACGGTGAACAATACAGGGTGGGACGTGGGTTCCGAGGTCTTAACGGTCCGCTTCTTGCCGTCCATGCGTATGATCGTCGATCTGGGTGACCTCACACGAAGCGTGGCCATCCATACCACCGGTCAGAGCGGTCATCCCTATAGTGAACACTACGATGATATGATTGACCACTGGCTCAACATGGAGTATTACCCGATGCTCTGGACGTTGGAGGATGTAGAAGCGGCTGCCGTTAACAGGCTGATCTTGCGTCCCGGTGGCTGATGACTCACGGTTCGCTATCCCGGAACCTTCTCTACCTTGTTCGGGTCTGCCTCATACCCAACCGCGAAGTCTCATCGCTTCTGCCACACGAGACACAGCCACAACATGGGCAGATTGCCTCATATTAACGTTGCGCTTTAGAGATTCAGATAAAACGTCCTGAAAGGCTTTGGTCATTTTCTTGCTAAGCCTCTGGTGAACCTCATCCTTATCCCAATAATAATTATACGTATTCTGAACCCACTCAAAGTAGGAAACAATTACCCCTCCCGCATTGCATAAGAAATCAGGTATCACAAATACCCGATTATGGAATAATACCTCATCTGCCTCGGGGGTAGTTGGGCCATTAGCCAGTTCAGCTACTATCTTCGCTTTGATTTTAGAAGCATTTGCCTGAGTAATAGTGTTCTCCAATGCTGAGGGACATAATATATCAACGTCCAGTTCCAACAGCTCATCATTGCCGATATTCTCCGCCTGCAAAAAGTTTGTGACCGAGCCTGTCTCCCCTTTATGTTGCAAAACCTTATGCGGATCTAATCCCCGCTTATTATAAATGCCACCTTTTGAGTCACCAACGGCTACAATCTTACAACCTAGAATACTGTTTAGCAGAATGGCTATATGTGAGCCGGCATTACCATAACCATGGACAGTTACTGTTGCCAGAGATAAATCAATATTCAAGTGCTTCGCAGTTTCTATGATGGTGAATAGTCCACCGCGAGCTGTGGCATCACCACGCCCTAAAGAGCCGCCTAAAGCTACGGGCTTTCCCGTAATCACTCCTGGGCAGCTATATCCCCCTAATTTTGTATACTCATCCATCATCCATGCCATTATCTGTGGATTAGTATATACATCTGGTGCTGGGATGTCTTTGTCAGGACCAATAAACTCCCATATTGCATCTATGTAGCCACGGCTTAATCTTTCTATTTCACCGGGAGACATTTCTTTAGGATTGCAAATAACCCCTCCTTTACCACCACCGAAGGGAATATCTGCAACAGCACACTTCCAGGTCATCCAAGCAGCTAGTGATCTAATGGTATCAATAGTCTCGTCAGGATGAAATCTGATGCCCCCTTTACATGGACCACGAGCATTATTGTGATGAACCCTAAATCCCTTGAAAATCTTAGCTATCCCATTATCCATTCTTACTGGAATAGATACATGTAGCTCACGCATAGGCTCCCTGAGGATGGCATGGATATTTGGTTCCAAACCTAATAGGTTGGCTGCTGCATCCAACTGGGCTTGTGTATTCTCAAACAAAGTTAACTCTTTCTTACTCATAGTGCCTCTCCTTTTTACCAACTTCTATGTTCTTACCGCTATTCCCTTCCTCGCCAGATATTCTTTTGCCTCGGGGATGGATATCTCGCCAAAGTGAAAAACAGAGGCGGCGAGCACCGCCGAAGCTTTGCCGATAGCAACCGCCTCGTAGAAGTGTTCTAACTTGCCCGCGCCGCCCGAGGCGATAACCGGTATGTTTACCGCTTCGGCAACCGCCTTTATCATCTCCAGGTCGTAGCCTTCCTTTGTCCCATCGGTATCCTTGCTGGTGAGCAATATCTCCCCGGCGCCTAGCTCTTCCACCCTCCTGGCCCAACCGACAATCCCTATACCGGTGGCCTCGCTCCCGCTCTTGACCACCACTTCTAGTCTGGGGAGGCTGCCCTCCGGCGGATTCTTCCGGCCATCAATGGCTACCACGATTTTTCCCTTCCCAAACTCTGCAGCAGCCTCCCTTATGAGTTCAGGATTTCGCAGTGCCGCAGTATTCATTGAAACCTTGTCCACACCTATATCAAAGAGGGCTTTCATATCCGAGATACTTCCAATGCCACCGCCTACAGCAAGAGGGATGGTTACCTTTTTGGCGACTCGCTCGACCCAGGTGAGCCTGGTCTTTCTGCTCTCCACCGTCGCAAATATGTCGAGGACGACCAGCTCATCGGCACCCTGGAGGCAGTAGGTCTCTGCGGCCTCGACGGGGTCACAGGCATCCCTCAAATTGACGAAATTTACCCCCTTTACCACACGTCCGCCTTTGACATCCAGGCAGGGTATGATTCTTATGTGCTTCACCTTCCCAGCTCCCCAAATTTGATTAAGCTTCGATACTCAATTACGGTGCTCATAGCCCGATTCTTTGCTTCAATTCTGCGTTACTCGGCATAAGGCAACCGTTTGCCGTCGGCCATCAGTTGCCTATCGTACATCCATGATAGACCCTCTGTCAAGTGCGTTCTGGGGATGATAGCAAAAAAGATAGTCGAGAGTCAAGAGTCACGGGGAGGGGGACTCCAGACTCTTGACTCCAGACTCTAGCCGTCGTCGAGGTCAGGTGGAAAATCCAAATCTGGTTAAAGTATCGGCAGGTATCTCTTCAGTTCGTAGTCGGTCACCTGCATTCGGTACTTATCCCACTCGATCTTCTTGTTCTTAATGAAGTTTTCGAAGACGTGGTCGCCGAGTGCCTCTCGCACCAGCTCGCTTTTCTCGGTGAGCAGTATTGCTTCTAGCAGGCTGGCCGGCAGGGTGCCGATACCCCTTCTTGCTCTTTCCTCCTCGGTCATCTCGTAGACGTTCTCGGATACCGGATCGGGCACATCGTATCCTTTTTCGATTCCCTTCAGCCCGGCGGCAAGCATGACGCTGAAGGCCAGATAAGGGTTACACACCGGGTCAGGGGATCTGAATTCTATTCGGGCAGCCCTCTCTCTCCCGGGCTGATACTCCGGAATACGGATCAGGTCGGCCCGATTCCTTCGCGCCCAGGAAAGGTACACCGGTGCCTCATAACCGGGAACCAGTCTCTTGTAGGAATTGACCCACTGGTTGGTGACCGAGGTGATCTCCGGGGCATGTTTGAGCAGTCCCGCTATATAGCGCCTGGCTGTCTCGGAGAGGTGGTACTCAGCGTCCTTGTCAAAGAAGGCATTCCGATCACCGATGAACAGCGACTGGTGCACGTGCATGCCACTCCCGTTGATTCCGAAAACCGGCTTCGGCATGAAGGTGGCATATACGCCGTGTTGCATGGCTATCTGCTTGACCACAAGACGATAGGTCATCACATTATCAGCCATGGTGAGAGCATCGGTGTATCTCATATCTATCTCATGCTGACTGGGGGCAGCCTCGTGCTGGGAACGTTCTACAGCGATACCCATCTCCTCGAGGGTGAGAACAGCGTCTCTTCTAATATCGGTGACTGCGTCCAGAGGGATCATGTCGAAGTATCCCCCTTGATCGAGCATCTCAGTTCCGCTGGAATCCTTGAATAAGAAGAATTCCAGTTCCGGGCCGACATTGAAGGTAAATCCCAGATCGGCGGCCCGTTTGAGGTTCTGCTTCAGCACGTATCTGGGATCACCTTCAAAAGGTTCGCCTCCGGGCATCAAGATGTCGCAGAACATCCGTGCCACGGTATTGTGGTCTCTCGGCCTCCATGGGAGCATCCGGAAGGTGGCGGGGTCGGGCATGGCGATCATATCGCTCTCATCGATGCGGACAAACCCCTCGATGGAGGAACCATCGAAACCCATACCCTGGTTCAGCGCAGTCTCCAGTTCCTCAACCATGATGGAGAAGCTCTTGAGAAACCCGAGGATATCGGTGAACCACAACCTGATGAACTTGACATCGTGCTCCTTGGCCGTCTTGAGCACATTTTCCTTCGCCTCTTCCCTATGCGCTGTCATATCTCTTTCCTCCCTTCATGCGGCGACCAGACATTGATACTATAAACATCTTATCATTTTTGGCTCCATCAATGCCAGTCCGCTGATGACGAAATTTCTCAAACGTTACTCCAAATGGTTCCCTCGCTGGACTCCTCAGCAAACCTCTATGTCTTGGCTCTGCAATGCGCAACGCTCGTCAGCAGTGCCACCGGCAATGATGCTGTCATTCCAAACAGTGGCTGGATTCCCCTGCCAGTCGTTGACCTCCCCACCCGCTTCTCTGATTAACAGAATCCCACCGGCCATGTCCCAGGGATAGATGCTGAGGTGGAGATAGATATCCATCCGGCCACAGGCAACATAGGCCAGACCCAGGGCCGCTGAGCCCATCAGTCGCAATACCATCTCGCCTGACCAGAAGGCATTGATGCGCGATAGCATCTCTCTGGTTCGAGCATCATTGTAACCAAGGTCGAATCCGATGACGGTGGTGTAGGGGATTCGAGTGCTAGCTATGCCGATTGCAGAATCGTTGAGGAAGGCTCCCCTACCCTTCAGTGCCCAGAATAGCTCATCCCGCATGGGATCATAGATGATTCCCAGTATAACCTCATCCTTATATGTTAGGCCGAGAGACACCGCGAAAAAGGGGATTCCATAGGCATAGTTGGTTGTGCCGTCCAGTGGGTCGATAATCCAGCAGTAGTCGCTCGTTCCCTCGGTCTCGCCCAATTCCTCGCCGAGGATGCGGTGGTCGGGGTATTCATCTCTGAGCAGCTCGGAGATGCGTTTCTCTGCCAGGAGGTCAATATCGGTGGCAATATTCCGTTTCCCTTTGCTCTGAACCTTCTTCTCCTGTGAGAAGCGGCTCTTGAGGATAGCGCCGGCCTCTCTTACGGCGTGAGAGGCTACCAGCAGGGCTTCTTTGCCGGTTCGGGATAGAGGTGGATGGGACATATCACCGCCGCTCATAACAGGCCCATCTTCTCTTTGACCTCCTGGATGGTCTCCTTAGCGATGACCGAGGCCCGAGCGGCACCGTCGGCGAGAACCTCTCCCGCGTAACTATCGGTGATCGCTGCCCGCCTCTCCCGAAAGGGCTCCAGCGCCCTGTTTATTCCTTGTGACAGGAGTTTCTTGCAGTCCACGCATCCGATGGCTGCGGCGCGGCACTGCTCGGCAATCAAATCCCGCTGGTCCGGATTGTAGAAGTTGTGCAATGTATAGACATTGCAGACATCGGGATGGCCTGGATCGCTGCGGTAGCGACGCGCCGGGTCGGTGAAGGCGCTCATCACCTGTGCATCCGTCTCCTGTGGCGTGGCTGCTAGCTCGATGTGATTACCCAGGCTCTTGCTCATTTTGGCCACTCCATCCAATCCCAGAACCAGGGGATAGGTAGTTAGCCTGGCCTGGGGCTCGGGAAAGACGGGACCAAACAGATTGTTGAAGCGCCGCACGATCTCGCGGGCCAACTCTAAATGACTCAACTGATCCTCTCCCACAGGGACGGTATCTGCCTTGTAAAGAACGATGTCGGCCGTCTGCAGCACCGGGTAGCCCACCAGTCCGTAATTGACGTTATGAGGTTGCATTCGGGCCTTTTCCTTAAACGTTGGAACCCGCAGTAACCATCCCAGCGGGGTGACCATGCTCAGCAGGGTGTGTAGTTCCATTACCTGGGGAACATGGGATTGGACGAAGAGGATGCTCCTCCGGGGGTCGAGTTCGGCAGCCAGCCAGTCAAGTATCATTTCACGGATATTGCTCTGTATCTCGCTGACATCCTCCAGAGTAGTCAGGGCATGAATGTCAACGATGCAGTAGATACATTCATACTCCTCTTGGAGCTTCACGTAGTTCTGGATCGCCCCCAGGTAATTCCCGATGTGCTGTCTCCCCGTGGGCCTGGCGCCCGAAAATACCCGACCTTTCATAATGTCTCCTCTTTGAAAAATTGCCAGAGTTCAAAAAATTGCCTAGAGTTCAAAGGTTGTCTCACCCTGACTCGCGCTCTATCCGCCAGCCACGGGCGGGAAGATGCCCACCCGATCGCCATCAGCCAGGACGTGGTCGAGTTCCCGGTAGATGCCGTTGACAAAAACTGTCTTGACCACCTCGGTGGGGATGCCCAACACCTCCTGCAGGACTCGTTTCACCGTTGTCCCCTGGTCTAAATTCAGGAATAAGGGCTCCCCCACTTTCAATTCAGGGCGATACCTTCCTAACGTGGCGTAAAGCCTGATCTCGATCATGGTCCTCACCGCCAGCCTTGCGAAAGTACCACTTGTAAAGCACTTGCATATCATCCGGGAAGATACCCAGACGGTCCCCGGCTCTCACCCGCCGCGTCTTTGCCGAATACTCACCGTTGAGGAAGATGTTACTGCCGAGCTCTTCGTGTGGAATGCCGATGCGCTCGACGATGTCTCCGATAGTGTCTTCCTCCCCAACTGGGACGCAGATGACAGAATCTCGGCTGGGTCTCTGGTTCTCGGTGAAGCGCCGCAGCTTGCCGTAGAGGTGCACCTCAATCACGGCCGATCTCCTCCAAAAAGTTACGGCTATAGCATACCGAAGTTCGCATCAAGAGGCAGTCCCCATTCGTAGGGGCAAATGGGGACTGCTCTCCAAACCCAGTGTTTGACACCTAAGTGGCGTGGACCTTGTCCAGCGTCTCGTCGGGAACATCGAAGACGACGTTGTGGGGCGGGAGCTTCTCATACTTCATGAACTCCGGCAGGCGGTCGTGGGCCGTGGTGAAGCCGGCTGCCTCGTTGAAAAGCCGCTCCATCCTGATGATCTCCCCACCGATCCGGCCTATATCGTCCAGCGTCCAGTTGGTGCCCAGAACCCCGTTGCACTCTTCCACCATCCCCTCCAGTCCAGAGGGTATGTCCAGGATGGCGAAGGCGATGAACAGGCAGTGGCCGCTGATGTCAATGAAGGCAGTAGCATACTGGAAATTGCGCGCCATATCTGCCTTTTCAACGATGAACTGATCTACCTTGCCGCTCACCCCTAGCATCTCTGGCGCGATGGTGTACCCGGAGGTGTGGTCGGCCCCCATGGTGGAGATGGCATAGGTGATACCGATCCCTTTGATGGCCCGTGGGTCGTAGGCCGGTATGGCCTGGCCCTTGACCGTGGGGCAGCGCACTACGCCGAAGACCCTGGCCGTGACTGCCGCACCATTGCCGAGTACATGTCCCAGTGGGGTGCCTTTACCGATCTCCTGCATCAGCTCGATGGCCTTCTTCCCATCGCCGAAGTTCGCCAGCCCTGCCTCCATAGCGACGCCAATGGTCACCCCCGCCTCGATGGTGTCCAGGCCGTAGTCGTTGCAGAGGCGGATGCACTCGCCAGTGATATCCAGGTCGTCAATGCCGCAGTGGGCGCCGAAAGCCCAGACCGACTCATACTCCTGGACAGAGACCAGCTCGCTGCCGTCGGGCTTGGGGTAAACATTGGAACACTTGATGACACATCCCGGGCTGCATCCGTGACCGGTCATCCCCACTCCCCCCCGATTCTCACACGTCTCGTGGATGGTCTCACCACTGATCCTGGCCGCTCCCTCGAAGCGTCCTTCACGGAAATTCCTGGTGGGGAAGCCGCCGGCCTCGTTGATGATGTTGACCAGCACCGCCGTGCCGTAGGTGTTCAGTCCTCCGCCGGGCTTGGTGACAGCGTGGGTCCGCAGTGCCTCCAGCAGTTTCTTGCGCCCGGTGTCGAAGACCTTCTTATTGGCGATGGGGACGCCGGGGCCGTCTTTGTCGTCGAGGATGATCGCCTTGAGCCCCTTCGAGCCCATCACCGCCCCCATCCCCCCTCGCCCGGCGTAGCGGGCAGGTCGGTTTTCGGGGTCGTTAACACAGATGCCCGCATTGCGCATCAGTCTTTCTCCGGCCACGCCGATGCCGATAATAGCCACCCTCTCACCAAATCTGTCGAATAGAAGGGGATAGGTTTCATACAGTCCTTTGCCGAGCCATTCGTCGGCCGTCGGCAGGAGCTCTGCCCCGTCTTTATCCACCTTGAGTACCCACTGCTGGCCGTTCCCCTTCGGTTGCCCCTCAAGGATGATCGCCTTGATGCCCAAACGGGCGAGCTTCTGGCCGGCCATGCCACCGGAGTTGGTCTCCTTGATGGTGCCGGTTAGAGGGGATTTGCCGCCGATGGAGATGCGTCCCGAGGTGGGGGCAGCGGTGCCGGTCGTAATCCCCGAGGCATAGACAATCTTATTATTGGGCCCCAGGGGGTGGCAGGTGGGGGGTACCTCATCGCAGGTGATAGCCGAGGTCAGACCACGCCCGGCCGTCAGCCTGTACTTCTCGGGCACGCTCTCAAACTTAGTTGTCAGATCGGTCATGTTGACGCGCAGTATCTTGCTCATCTTTGATTAACCTCCTTGTTTTGGATGGAAAGGCCGGAGTGATCGAAGCATTTTTCCCCTGGGCATCACCTCCTTCGTCAAGCACCCGGCGGGGGGATTGCCCTCAACACCTCATCACCCATCCGGCCCTTTTCCGGGGAGGAGGAGTGGGGGCTTCAGTCGGCAGTTCCTCCAGGTGGGAGACTGTGTTACTTGTAAGCGACAGTATAAACAACTTGCCCCGCTTTGTCAAGCACCGGGATTCACCCTTAATCCGTGACTTCAGACTCGAAAGGCTCACCCGCTGGGTGATGGTTGGAACCAATCTGATTAGCATCCCTTTTCACGTTTCATCCACGGATTAGAGTCAAGAGCATCAGGGGGATTCCCCCCCCGAAACTCCCTAAGATGGTTGGCCCCTTTACGAAGCATAGGAATTCCAAAAATTTCTATGCCGCAAGGTATCGGCCGAACCGACCTTTGCGGCGGTGCTTCGATGCTGGGATTGTAAAACAGAACACAAATACCGGCTGTGCCTCTATTGGTGCGCGCCACAAAGTAGAAAACGGACCACTCCGAAAGCCAAGTCAGGCCCAGAGAAAGCGCGCCCTTGGGGTCGGCGTTACCGCATCGTTGGCCGGAACGCTCCTAAGTAACTAGAATTCTGTCAAGGGTGTTCTGGTATGAAATGTCCTATTCTCACGGCCAGAGCGGCGCACAGTGGACATACCGTCGTAGTTACTTCCGTGAATAACGCTGGAGGCGACAGCCCCAGTGTCCGTTGCTATTCAGCGAACATTTCGGCAAGCACGGTCAAGACCGCACTCTGAGTCTGCTTGTATGGACGAGTCTTCTGGATTTCATTCCCTATTGTGGGATCAAGGTTGATCAGGTAGACGTCGAAACGATTGACTACCATTCCCATTCATCCGCGTCCCACGCAGTGAGGCTGATGGCATCAGCGTCGAGCAGGCCGTCATCCGCCCGATCCGCTATCATGGCAAACTGATCATTCCAATCGTACCGTGGCCCGCGCGCTGGACGGATGACCAACTGCCCCCCCTGAACTTCCAACTCCACTGCCTCTCGGATGTCCGTTTGATCAAGGAGGAGTTTCGGAATACGGATACCCTGAGAGTTCCCAATCTTGACAATGCGTGCTTTCGTGCCCGTGCCCACAGTCACCCCCGTCCAGATTCGTTGCTTGGCGTAATTACATAGTATACACAATATGCACTGATGTCAAGAGAGTAGGCCCCAGATTCACATCACCCATTCCGCCCAACGGCAGAGCTAACCTGCCTGAAGCCACGTCAGCGGTTTCAGGTCAAGTTCATTGCTAGATTGCTAATTAGGCTGTTCTTTCACGGCAGGAAGTGAGGTTCATCTCTGATAGCATCCAAGCACTTCACCAAAGATAATTCGGTATAGATCTCCCACCACTTCCCTGTGTGCCTCATGTATGCAAGATTAAAGCGTTCATTGCCGACATATTCCAGACGCGTAAATCTTGCCTCAAAAAATGGTGAAATGGCATTTGGGCCGGGACAAGCATATTTTGCACACAGATAGAAATAGTTTCGATGCCATTTCGAATAAATGTCTACAATGTAGTTAAATCGCTCGTCTGCAGAAGGAGGTTTAGCGTGATTCGGCTTTAGAACGGTCTCAATGAGATCGTTTGCCTTGGCCTCCACACTCACCTTAATGGCATCTGGCACCCTGGGCTTCGGTTGTTTTGGGGGGCTAAAGACCCACATTTTTCTTCTTTTTGCCATGTTACCTCCTTCCAATGAGAGATGAATCAGACCGCAAAGCCTTTGAAACCAAATTCCCACGTTTTACCGTTATTTTCATGCGACGTGGTGTGCTGCGGCGCATGGGCGATTCCGATCCTTTCCGCTTTACCAAGCATAGGAACTTCTGAAATTTCTATCACTATGTTTGCACTTTCCCCTCAGTCAGATACGATTTTGCCCCCTGAGCGGGTTACTGCCAGATACAGAGTGCAAAGATAGTGTTCTATGCTTCGAGTACGAAAAACGGCACAAATATCGAGGCAACAGTGCCGGGGGCGGGACTCGAACCCGCACGAACCTTGAGGTTCAACGGATTTTAAGTCCGTCGCGTCTGCCATTCCGCCACCCCGGCACCGAGTAGATTTTACCGCTTTTCATCGGCCACTTCAACCCCTTTGCTCTTTAACCACCCCCCAGGTGATATGAGACTGCTTCGATCGACCCCTATTGCACAAGGGCATCAAAATCTCTTATAATGATACTCACTGTCAGCCATCACTTCCCTCCTCCCCAA
>QLUL01000159.1 GCA_018725425.1 Chloroflexota bacterium | reverse complement strand
AAGATCGAACAGCTTGTTGAAGTCATTAACAAAATGAAAGAAAAAAGACGGAGTAACGGAGGTTAAATATTATGAAAGAAATAACTTTTACAATTAACGGACTCCAGGTTAAGGCAAATGAAGGAGATACAATTCTCGGCACAGCTCTTAAGCATGATGTCTATATCCCCCATCTTTGCTATCATCCTGATTTGAAGCCTCTTGGAGGATGCCGGGTATGTGTAGTTGAGATTGAAGGCATGGGGCTTACCCTTTCTTGCAAAGTGTTGGTTGAAGAAGGGATGCGGGTAATAACGGAAAGTCCGGAGCTTAGTAAGGCACGCCAGATTTCCGCTGAATTTATTGTTGTAAATCATTATGCTGAATGTCTTTCCTGTGCCAGGAATACAGATTGTCGGCTTCAGGATATGATGAATTACCTGGGTCTTAAAGAAGAACGTCTGCAAAGTTTGAAACGAATAAACAGAGAGCATCCTATTGATGAATCCAACCCTTTTTTCTATCGGGATCCCAATAAGTGCGTTCTTTGTGGTATCTGTGTGCGAACCTGTGAAGAGATCAATGGAGTCGCTTCATTAGATTTTACTTTTAGAGGTTTTGCCACTAAATTTAGTGAGATGAAGGATAAACCTGTTACAGAACCTACCTGCGAGTCCTGCGGTGAATGTATGGAGCGTTGTCCTACCGGTGCTTTGGCACGCAAGGGTAACGAACGTCCTGTACGGGAAGTTAAGACAGTTTGTCCGTATTGTGGCACTGGATGTGGTATTTACTTGGGAGTAAAAGGGAATCGAATAATTTCTGCTCGTGGTGATCGTCAAAGTTCGGTGAATAAAGGGCAACTTTGTGTAAAGGGTCGCTTTGGTCATAATTTTGTTAATCACCCAGATCGTTTGACCACTCCCTTAATTAAGCGTAATGGCACCTTTGTTGAAGCCTCCTGGGACGAAGCGTTAGATTTAGTTGCTGCTAAGTTTGAGGAAGCCCAGGAAAAATACGGCCCCGAAGCACTGGGCGGTTTAAGCTCGGCCAGGGTTGCCAACGAAGACAACTACCTCTTCCAGAAGCTCCTGCGCTCCCTGGGCACAAACAGTATCGATTGCTGTGCCCGCCTCTGACATGCCCCCACAGTGGTCGGTCTGGCCACCGTATTAGGCAGTGGAGCGATGACCAATACTGTTGACGAGATAGCAGGCGCCGGCGCTATTCTGGTAACCGGTTCCAATCCTACCGAAAATCATCCCGTTATTGGTTATCGAATCCGCGAGGCTGTGAGACGTGGCGCAAAACTCATTGTTGCCGAACCGCGCCGCATACCCCTGGTGAATATTGCCGACGTTCATCTGCAGTTCAAGCCAGGGACAGACGTAGCCCTCTTCAACGCACTGGTACACGTAATCATAAGAGGGGGGCTCGAAGACAAAGAATACATCAAGAACCGCACCCAGGGTTTCGAATACTTGAAAGAAATGGTCGAGAAATACACCCCGGAGTATGTCTCGGGGATAACCGGTGTGCCAGCTGAAGACATCATAAGAGCTGCCCGGCTCTTTGCCGGTGCTGAAAGCGGCTCTATCATTTACTGCATGGGAGTAACCCAGCATACGTCGGGCACAGAAAACGTCGTTGCTTTGACCAATCTATCCTTACTTACTGGCAACTTGGGTGTGCCACATGCCGGAATGAACCCTCTGCGCGGCCAGAACAACGTCCAGGGAGCCTGCGATATGGGCTGTCTGCCCAATGTCCTCACTGGTTACCAACCGGTATACGGCGATAGAGAAACAGATACTTACTGGCGGCGCTTGAAATTAGAGAAAGGTGAGGCTGTCGCACCTCCGCAGCAAGAGGTAGATACCAGTGAGATAATTGCCGATACTGTAGAGTTTGAGTCTCCGGTATACAAAGGGATGAGTGTCAGCAGCGAAATACGAGCCAAGTTTTCTAAAGCCTGGGGGGTTAAGCTCTCTGACGCACCTGGCCGCACTTTAGCCGAGATGTTTCACGACAACCCAACCAGGCGCAATCGCGTCATGTACATCATGGGGGAAAACCCGGTCATTTCCGACCCCCATGCCGATCATGTACGTGAATGTCTGGAAGAGATGGATTTCGTAGTAGTGCAGGATATCTTCCTCACAGAAACCGCTCAGTATGCCGATGTTGTCCTGCCGGCGGCTTCTTTTGCCGAAAAAGACGGTACTTTCACCAACACAGAGAGACGGGTACAGCGTATCCGTCGTGCCGTCAGGCCGCGGGGTGACAGCAAACCCGACTGGGAAATCCTCCAGTTGCTGGCACAGAGGTTTAATCTTAACTGGAATTACTCTTCACCCGAAGAGGTATGGGATGAGGTAAGAAAACTGACACCTCACTACTTCCGGGGTATGAGTTATGAGCGATTAGAGAAAGGGGGTCTGCAATGGCCGTGTCCCGCAGAAGATCATCCCGGTACCCCCATTATGCATAAAGGCAGATTCGCCCGCGGCATAGGGCAATTCTCTACTGTGGAATACAGGCCGCTTGCCGCTGAGGCCGTTGATGAAAAATATCCCTTTATTCTCACTACGGGCCGCAGGCTGTACCATTACCATACCAGAACCATGACAGGCAAAACCGACGGGTTGAACTATTTACTTAACGAAGAATTAATGGAAATCAGCCCCCGGGATGCGCAAGCGCTAGAACTGACCGCCGGCGATATGGTCAAGGTTACTTCACGACGCGGTTCTGTTGAAACTAAGATACAGATTACCGACCGTGTGCCGCCTGGTGTGGTCTGTATGAGCTTCCACTTCGGAGAATCAGCAGCTAATGTCCTCACTGACCCTGCTGTCTGTAATATGTCCGTCGTTTCCGGGCTTAAGGTCTCTGCTGTTCGGATTGAAAAAACATAAGCTAATGGAGGTATCGTGGAAGACCGTTTAACTGAAATTGTGTCATCCTCCAGGGGAAGGAAGGGTGACCTGATCCCGATTCTGCAGAGAATTCAGGCGGAATTTGGCTATCTCCCTGAAGAGGCGATAGTGAAGGTCGCTGGGTTGACCGGTGTGGCGGAAAGCAGGGTGTTCGGTGTAGCCTCCTTCTACGCCCAATTTCGTTTTACGCCCATGGGCAGAAACAGGGTTATGGTGTGCCGGGGAACGGCTTGCCATGTGAAGGGGGCCCCGCGAATACTCGATGAGGTGGAAAAGGCCATTGAAATCAAAGAGGGTGAGACGAGACAGGATTTGGAATACACACTGGAATCCGTTACCTGTATTGGTTGTTGCGGGCTTGCGCCATGTATAATGGTCAATAAAGAGGTTCACGGCCGCTTGATCCCCAAAGAGATAGGCGATATCTTTATCACTAGAGGAGAGTGCGATGCCGGATAAGACTGTTCTGGTTTGCCAGGGGACAGGTTGCGTGTCCGCAG
>QLUL01000158.1 GCA_018725425.1 Chloroflexota bacterium | reverse complement strand
CTATAGCCAGCGAGAGAGGCGATTCGGAGGACTGGGTTCCCCCTGACGGAGGTAATTGGTAATTAGTAACTGGTAATTAGGGGTACGAGGTATCACCAATCACTTATGAGACGGAGGGTCATTACCGCACTGGCTTTCATCCCCGTTCTCCTGGCGGTTGCCTGGTTTGGCAATCCCTGGCTATCCATCGTGGTAGCCTTCGCGGCGCTTCTCGGAGCGTTCGAGTTCTATAAGCTAGCCAATGCTGCCGGCTGGCAGCCATTCACCATCCTCGGCATAGCTTTCGTCCTGCTGTTCATATTGAATGCTCATTCCCCAGATGTGCGGACAACCCCGTTTCTCATAAGTGGGGTAGTGATTCTCTCCCTCATTCGACTCCTCTGGTGTGCCGATAAGGGAAAAGCCTTCACAAACTGGGCCTGGACCATCGGCGGCATCTTCTATATCGGCTGGACGATGAGTCACTTTATTCTCTTGAGGGGACTGGAGGATGGCCGAAGCTGGGTCATGCTAATATTGCTGGTCACCTTCGCCTCCGATACCTCCGCCTTCTTCGTTGGCCGAGCATGGGGAAGAAAACGGATGGTGCCGGCCATCAGCCCGGGCAAGACCTGGGAAGGGGCGGTGGGGGGGGTAGCCGGGGCGATGATAGCGGTCGTGATTCTGGAAGGGGTAGGGGCGAATTTATTCGTCCTTAATAGGATCGGCCATGGCGGGTTGATTCTCCTGGGATTCCTCATCAGCATCTTCGCTCAACTTGGCGATCTCGCCGGATCGATGCTCAAGAGGACTGCCGGCGTCAAGGAGGCAGGGAAGCTGATACCGGGGCATGGCGGCCTCCTCGATCGTCTGGATAGCCTCATCTTCACTGTGGTTCTGGTATACTATTACGTGGTATGGATCGTGGGATGAAGAGAATCGCCGTCCTTGGCTCCACCGGCTCGATAGGCCAACAAACCCTGGAGGTGGTGCGGGCGTTTCCAGATAGGCTTGCGGTATTGGCTCTGGCCGCGAGGCGCAACACTGCCCTCCTGAGACAGCAGATTCAGGAATTCCAGCCAGAGCTGGTTTCGGTGGGGGAACACCTGAGTCGAGAGTCGAGAGTCGAGAGTCGAGGGGAGGGGGACTCCAGAGCGAAGCGTCTCCAGAGCGAAGCGTCTCCAGGCTCGTTGGAGGAACTCGCTAGCCACCCGGATGTCGATCTGGTGGTTGTGGCTACCTCCGGCAAAGCCGGCCTCCTGCCTACTCTGGCGGCCATCCGGGCGGGGAAAGCCGTGGCCCTGGCCAATAAGGAGGCGCTGGTGATGGCAGGGGAAATAGTGATGGCCGAAGTCCGGTCGAGAGTCGAGAGTCGAGAGTCGAGAGTTAGCAGTCAGCAGTCGGCAGTCAGCAGTCGGCAGTCCGAGGCGGGGAGGGGGACTATCGACTATCGACTATCGACTAGTCAGGACTCCAGACTCCAGACTCCCGACTTCCTTATCAGGCCGGTTGACAGCGAGCACAGTGCTATATGGCAGTGTCTGCAAGGAGAGGAAGCCAACCCGATATCACAGATCATTCTCACCGCCTCCGGCGGCCCATTCCTGGGTCGCTCACACGAAGAACTGGCCGGCATAACCGCGGAGCAGGCATTACGGCATCCCACCTGGAATATGGGGCGCAAGGTGACGATCGATTCGGCGACTTTAATGAACAAGGGGATGGAAGTCATCGAGGCGCACTGGCTTTTTGGGGTCCCATACGATAGAATCAAGGTGATGATACACCCCGGCAGCATTATTCATTCGATGGTCGAATTTGCGGACGGCTCGGTCAAGGCGCAGCTCGGCGCACCGGATATGCGCCTGCCGATACAGTATGCCCTGTCTCACCCGGAGCGGTGGGCGAATCCCCGGCTGCCCCGGCTCGATTTCCACAAGATAGATTCGCTGGAGCTCGAGCCGGTCGACCTGGAGAGATTCCCCTGTCTTAAGCTTGCCGTTGAGGCCGGCAGGGCGGGCGATACCTATCCGGCGGTCCTGTGCGCCGCCGACGAGATGGCGGTGGATTTTTTCCTTTCGGGAAAGATCGGCTTCCTCGATATCCCCCGGCTAATAGAGGATACCATGGGTCGCCACCGTCGGGTCTCAAATCCTTCCCTGGAGGAGATTCTGGCTGCCGATGCCTGGGCCAGAGAAACGGCGAAGGAGCTTAGTGGCTCAAAACGCACGCAGTTTTGAGCCGCCATTGAAAAATAAAAGCTGCAAAAGTTAAAATGAATCTCCGTACTCGTGCTTTGCAATCTGTAATCGGCGATTTGCAATTACAAAGGAATGGGCAATGAGCGCTCCATGGGCGATACTGGCCTTTTTCATCATCCTGGGCTTCTTGATATTTATCCATGAACTGGGGCATCTGGCGACGGCCAAGTGGCGAGGTGTCAAGGTGCTGGAGTTCGGCCTGGGGTTCCCGCCCCGCATCATCGGCTTCCGGCGCGGGGAGACTGAATACTCACTCAATGCGATCCCGCTCGGAGGGTTCTGCAAAATGCTGGGGGAGGAGGATCCTTCGGAGCCACGCAGTCTGGCCAGTAAGGGAGCCGGCACACGCCTTCTGGTTCTCAGCGCCGGGTCGCTGATGATGCTCCTGTTCCCTTTTATCCTTTTCCCAGTAATCTATATGGTTCCCCGCGATGTTGTTGTTGGGGGCGAGGGTGTCCAGGTCACCGAGGTGGTCGTAGATTCGCCGGCGCATGCCGCCGGGGTCAAGCCTGGTGACGAGATTCTAAGTATCGATGGGGAAGAGGTTAGAAACATCGAAGTCCTGAGGGAAATCGTCGCTGCCCGACTGGGCTCCGAGATCGTCATGCTGGTGGAGCGTGACCTTGAAGAAATCGTCCTCAGGATGATCCCCAGAGAGGATCCACCGCCCGGGCAAGAGCCCCTGGGAGTGGGAATAGGATGGGTTCATACCATTACCGAACGCCGGTCACATCCTCCCTGGGAGGCCATCTACTTAGGAGCCAGGCGAAGCGCGGGTATAGTGACCATGCTAATAAATGGTATAGCGGCCACCATCACCGGGGAGGAGCCCTTTGGCCTTGTGAGCCCAATCGGCATCGGTCACGCAACTGCCGAGGCAGCCCGAGCCGGTATACTCCACTGGCCTAGTCTGGCTGCTTTTCTCAGCGTAATGATCGGGATTTTCAACCTCCTCCCAATCCCGGCGCTTGATGGTGGCCGGATTGCTTTTGTCCTTCTCGAGCTGCTGCGGCGGGGGAAGCGCGTCTCTCCCAGGGTTGAAAATATGGTGCACGGGGTTGGTTTTACCCTTATCCTCGTTTTGTTCGTGATAATCGTCTATCACGATATCCTCCGCATCTTCCGAGGTGAGGGTTTGTTTCCCTAGCGAAAGCAATCAGCAGCCAGCTTTCAGCTATCAGCC
>QLUL01000157.1 GCA_018725425.1 Chloroflexota bacterium | reverse complement strand
TCTGGAGGATGAACCAGCTCTGTTTTCTGTTTGCTGGATGGAGACAGATATTTGTATGCCTTAGCTACTGTCCCATCTCACCGCTTGTACGCTACGGTGTCCTGGACCAATTATGGTCTTCCAAGCCTCACTAGCAAGGCGCAGCAAGACCTGACCAGCATGACGCACTATGCGCCCGAACTGAGTGAAGATGGCAAATCTTAGCCGCTTGGGTCGGGCAGTAGCATATTCTTGCGGCAAGGCAACTACCTTCAGCAGTTGGAGTAAGTTGTGGGTCAGCACCTGTAGCCTTAACCAGGCAGCGTTGGCTCCATGTTTAGCGCTGGGATACACCCCTGCTGCTAGTTCATTATTCAGAATGTGATGAATGTGCTCAATAGTCCCGGCTTTGCCTCGTTGCCACTCCAGTAGAGCTTGCCCATCCATATCCCAATTGTTGCTTACCACAGCATGGTGACGTACCTTAACTCCTTCCTCAAATAACTCCCCTTGTTGCCGACGCACCCTGATCGCCAGATAGCGGTAGGGTTGAGCATCTTTCTTCTCATATTTTCTGCCGGGTACATATGGCACCTCAGCCCATTCTCGCACCATCCCTCGTTTCTCTTCTTTCCACACCTTCCAAGCATCTTCCGGTAAGGCTTCAATCTCCTGTCTAAGTTGCGGACTCATATCAGCACTCACCGCAAACTCCCATCCCCGATTGTGCCAGTGGCTTCCGCTGCTCATAAGCTGGTCAGACCTCACCCTTACCCGCCATAGCCCCAGCGGTAGCATCTCATGAGCGTCATCTACCAGCCTTATCGTATCCTTAGAAGCAGGCACATTCCCCTCTCGAAACTCATCAACCATCACCAGCCTGGTCTCCGCCCAGGTTACCACTGCGGGCTGAAAAGCTTTGTGTCCTTTGTAACAATACTGGGCATCCTCTATTTTTAGGTAATGGGTAATAGGTGATAGGGGTTACGCGGTGCCCCTATCGCCTATCGCCTATAACCTATAACCTCACTATCACTCGCCGGCTTACCTCCCTTAACTCTGCTAAAGGCTTCGATTTCGGGGGAAGGAATGAACCCTGCAGCGGCCGCCCTGCCATCAGCTCCTCATCATGAAATTTGTCCAGCCATTGCCTTGCCGTCTCCTAGGGGGGTGTATCCCACCATCGCTACTAATCCCTTATCCCACCGTAATTGCTCCATATCATCAATGCAGTCCCCACCCACGGCACTCAAAAGAACAAAAGACTCCACCATTTGCCCTTGCGTTAACCCTTTGTCTGACTTCTTTGGGGGTAGTACCCTCTCTGCTATCTCTATCGCTCCACACTTTCGCCCTATTTCTATCAGGAGCGAGGTTCCTGCCCATGCGGTCATTTCCTCTTCTAACCCCCCAGTAAGCGCTACACCCAAAAGTGACTTCTTTTGCTTCACGATCTAAATCACCTCCTGGGTGATAGTTTACCCCAATCTGATCCAGATGTAAACCGGCTCTCTAATCCACGGATTAAGGTTAAATACGCACCCTTGACAATCCCTTTCATAAGGCTATAATTAAGCAGAGAGGTAGGACTTACGCAGTTGAAAGCTGATGCTTAGTGGTTTAGCCGATTTTTTGAAGCTATGGCACAGCCAACTGCGTAACTCCTGAGAGGGATTTCCTCCCTCCCCCGGCGGGAGGGAGTTAGAGGGAGGGGGACTTTGGATTCACCCGAACGTTAAGGAGGGTTATCTGGACAAAGCTGCAGGTCAAGAGCCGTGCCCGGATCGTTGCCTACGGGGCGAGGGCAGGGCTGCTGGACGAAAAGCGGGAGAGCCGGTAGCCGCAAAGGGGGTCAGGTCTTGTAACATCAGTTAGGTGTGAGAAGAATCTGACAGATATAAATAAATGCCAACGATACTCAGAATTGGCTCGTATCGATTTTTCTTCTACGCTGGTGATCGATATGAACCTCAGCATGTTCATGTTGAGCGTGATGATAAGGTTGCCAAGTTCTGGCTTGATCCGATCAGGTTGCAGAGCAGCGGAGGATTTAACCGTGTGGAAATTGGTCGAATCCAGAAGATAATAGATGAACATCAAACGCAATTAAAGGAGGCGTGGAATGACTATTTCGGCAGTTGAAATAGATGTCCCAAGTGCTGAGGGTGTAACTGTAACTGAGGATACATTGACTGTAGACCTGAGTGATGGGCGAACCATTTCTGTTCCTCTGGTATGGTTTCCGAGGCTTATACGTTCAACTCCTGAAGAACGGAACAACTGGAGATTGATTGGTAGAGGTCATGGCATACATTGGGAGGATATTGACGAAGATATTAGCGTTGAAGGCTTGTTAGCTGGTAAGCCATCAGGTGAGAGTCAAGCATCCTTCAAAAAATGGCTAAGCCAGCGGGCATCTCGCCTAACAAATCGCTGAAGCTGACGGCGTTTCACGCCACAGTCTCTGGCGTTAGGCCCCACTAAAGCAGCCTGAGCCTGGTTACTCTGGGGTCGATGATCACCTCCTCACGCTCGAAGTCCAACTTGAATCTCCACTTCTGCACTCGCAAACCAATTGTCAGCAGTCGGATAAGCCCCGTTGCGTAATCATCATTCTGCAGGTACACTTATTTGCCGATGCAGAACCGGCTGAAAATCGTATCCAGGAGCTCCTCGGTGACCGTCTCTCCGGTGATCTCACCCAGGGCATTTAAGGCCGCAGTGAGATCAATGGTAACGAAATCATCGGGCATGTTGCTTTCAAGGCTTTCTTTAGCCTGAGATAGATGTTCCGCCGCTCGCTCCAGGGCTTCCTTGTGGCGGATATTGGTAACCAGAAAGGCGTCCGAGGTTACAACCTTGCCCCCAAGGACAATATCCGCCATCTTCTCTTCGAGCCGGTTCATTCCCTCCCCGGTGAGTGCCGAGGTGTGGACGATCGGCCAGGGCAGACTCCGCAAAGGAGTCTGGAGTCTGGAGTCGGGGAGTCTGGAGTCCCCCTCCCCGCCCCTCGACTCTCGACTCGCGCCTCTTGACTCTTGACTAAAAGACAGCAGGTCGCACTTGTTGCCCACCACCAGCACCGCTCTGCCATCCAGGAGCTCAATGATCTCCAAATCGGCGTCATTAAGCGGTTCGCTGACATCAGTCACCAGCAGGACAAGCGCCGCCTGCTCAATGGCCTTACGGCTCCGCTCCACACCCAGGGTCTCGATCACGTCTTCGCTGTGAGTGATCCCCGCGGTGTCAATGAGAAGAAATGGCACCCCTTTCAGGTTCACTACCTCTTCCAGGGTATCGCGGGTGGTGCCGGGGATAGGGGTCACAATGGCCCGATTCTCCCGCAACAACCGATTCAACAAGCTCGACTTCCCCACATTCGGTCGTCCCACGATGGCCGTCCGCACACCCTGACGATAGACGATACCGGCATCGGCGCCAGCGATGAGTTCATCCAGCTCGGAGTGTGCTTTCTTGATTGGCTCCAGGGCATCCTGTTCCTCGACCTCGTCCTCGGGGAAATCAATTCT
>QLUL01000156.1 GCA_018725425.1 Chloroflexota bacterium | reverse complement strand
GGATTTTCCTCGAAGACGCAGATCGAGACTTATGGAATAGAGAGGTTCAACCAGAAGTGTCGAAGAAGCGTCTCACAGCACATTAAGGAATGGGAAAAGCTGACCGAGCGCATCGGCTTCTGGGTCGACCTGGATCATCCCTACATAACCTTGGATAACGACTACATCGAGTCCTGCTGGTGGCTGATAAAACAACTTTGGGACAAGGGCCTCATCTATCAAGGGTATAAAGTGACTCCACATTGCCCCCGCTGCGGCACTTCCCTCAGCTCTCATGAGGTCGCCCTCGGTTACAAGGATACCCTAGACCCTTCGGTTTACGTAAAGTTTCGACTGATCTCCCCAGGCAGTGGTCGCCCCGAAGTTCACCGTCGCCTCTGCTCCGGCAGACTCCAGCCTTCAGCCTTCAGCCTTCAGCCTCCGCCGGTGTATTTTCTGGCCTGGACGACCACCCCGTGGACATTGCCGGGGAATACCGCTCTGGCAGTGGCTCCGGATGCTCAGTATGCAGTGGTGGCACTTGGCAAGGAAAGGCTCATCCTGGCGGAGACACAAGTTGCGAACGTCCTCGAGGGTGAGTATGAGGTAATCGACCGGGTAAGAGGAGATGAGATTGTCGGCCTCGAATATGAACCCCTGTTTCGGCCTGATATGCCTGCGGAGCGATTGGGGGTCGGCCATGATATTGGTAGAGAGGAGTTGCCCGAAACCTACCCCCTCATCAGCGGCGACTTCGTTTCTCTGGAGGAGGGCACCGGAATTGTCCATATCGCCCCTGCCTTCGGTGAGGTGGACTACGAAGCAGGTTTGGCAAATAGACTATATCTTGTCCAGCCCGTCGACCCTCAAGGAAGGGTCACCGGCAGCTATTCCTTCGCCGGTCTCTTCGTCAAGGATGCCGACACAGGGATCATCAACGATCTCCGATCGCGAGGGCAGCTCCACCGCCTCGAGACGATTCGTCACACCTATCCCTTCTGCTGGCGCTGTGAAACAGCTCTACTTTACTATGCCAAGCCCTCGTGGTATATCAAGACCACTGCGGTAAAAGATAAGCTTATTGCCCGAAACAGGGAGATCAACTGGTATCCGGAGCACATCAAGCATGGCCGCTTCGGGGACTGGCTGCAGAATAACGTTGACTGGGCCTTCTCACGGGAGCGATACTGGGGTACTCCGCTTCCCATATGGCGGTGCGAGGCATGTGGCGAAACAGAGTGCATCGGCGGATTCGAGGAGCTGAAGAACAAAACCGGAGTTAGCGGTATCAAAGATGGATCGGACTTCCATCGTCCGTATATGGATGAGATAACCTTTACCTGCAGATGTGGCCGGCCGATGCGCCGTCTGCCGGAGGTGATCGACTGCTGGTTTGATTCCGGGGCGATGCCCTTTGCCCAATGGCATTATCCCTTCGAGAACCAGAGCCTGCGCTCCGACGGGCGCTTTCCGGCGGATTTCATCTGCGAGGCGGTGGACCAGACGCGGGGTTGGTTCTACAGCCTTCACGCCCTCTCGGTATGCCTTTTCGACCAACCCTGTTTCAGGAACGTGATCTGCCTCGGTCATATTCTCGATGGCGAAGGCGAGAAGATGAGTAAGTCGAAGGGAAACGTGGTCGAGCCCTGGCAAGTGATCCAGAGTCACGGTGCGGATGCCCTGCGCTGGTATCTGATCACCTCCTCCCCTCCGGGCGAGGTGCGCCGCTTCTCAACGGATGCCATCGTGGAGAGTATGCGTCGTTTCCTCCTGAGGCTCTGGAATACCTATTCGTTCTTTGTCACTTATGCCAATATCGACAAGTTTGACCCCCACTTTCAATCAGCAGCCGGCAGTCCGGGGTGGGGTGGGGGACTATCGACTAGCGACTATCGACTATCCTCACTGGATCGCTGGATTATCTCGGAGCTGAATCAACTGATCAACGAGGTCACCCACTCCCTGGAGCGGTACGACGCCACCGGCGCCGGCAGGAAGATCGAGGGCTTCGTTGACGACCTCTCGAACTGGTATATCAGGAGAAGCCGCCGTCGCTTCTGGAAGAGCGAGAACGATGCCGATAAACAGGCGGTTTATGCCACGTTGTACCAGTGTCTGACTATCCTGGCCAGATTACTAGCCCCGCTTACACCATTTATTGCCGAGGAGATGTATCAAAACCTGGTCTGCTCTCGTTATCCTGAGGCTCCCCGGAGCGTGCATCTGACCGATTTCCCCACGGCGGATCAGGCGAGGATCGATGCCGGACTATCCGTCGATACCCAACTGGTGATGAAGGTGGCCCATATAGGTCGCTCGGCGCGCAGCAAGGCGGGCATCAAGGTGCGCCAGCCACTCAGCAAAGCGGTAGTCAAGGTCAAGACGAAGGCCGAAGGTGAGGGACTCAGAAGGCTGGAGCATCAAATCCTCGATGAACTGAACGTGAAAGCCCTGATGGTGATAACTGACGAAGCCGAGCTAGTGGACTTCGAAGTCAAGCCCAGCCCCAGGCTTGGCCCCAGGTACGGCCGGGAGATTGTCAGGATATCCGCCGCTCTGGCGCAACTCGACCCCCGGGAGGTGGTTTCGAAAGTAAGAACCGGCAGCGAGGTTCAGGTATCCGGCTATGGTTTGCTCCCGGAGGACATACTCATCTCCACCAGAGCCAAACCGGGCTACGCCATCGCCGAAGATGGCGGATATCTAGTGGGAGTCACTACTGAGATTTCGCCTGATCTGGCAGATGAGGGCCTGGCGCGTGAGCTGGTTCACCGACTGCAAACTATGCGGCGCTCCGCTGGATTCGACATCGCTGATTATATCCAGACCTACTATCAGGGCGGGGCAACCATACAGCAGGTGATGAAGAGATTCGCCTTATATATCAAACAGGAGACCCTGTCGAGAGAGCTGACTGAGGGCGCCCCTCCCGATGGGGTTTACCTGGAGCAACATAAGATCGATGGCAATGAGGTGGTCCTGGGGGTAAGGAGGGTGACTGGTGACTGGTGACTGGTATCGAAAAACCTAATCACTAATCACTAATCACCATCACGGCCTTTCCACTGACAATTCGATGGTAGCTTCTTTTTCCACCACCCCGCGCCAAAAGATTATCTCAACCCGATCTCCGACCTTATATCGCCACAGCGCTTTTATCAACTGAGTTGCTTCGGTGACCTCTTCGCCTTCAAAGTGAGTGATGACATCACCCTCTCTCATGCCCGCTTTGTCCGCCGGGCTGTCCTCCACCAGACGCACCACCAGTACCCCCCTTGTCCTGTTCAAACCTTTTTCGTCAGCTATGACAGGGGTTATGGTCTCCAATAAGACGCCGAGCCAGGGGCGAATAACCCGGTGAGGGGGAGTAGACAGGGCTTCAAACACGTGTTGAGCAGTGCTGGCACCGATGGCAAAGCCAATGTTCTCCGCCCCGCGGATCAGAACGGTGTTGATGCCCACTACATTGCCCAACATATCGACCAACGGCCCTCCGCTATTCCCTGGATTGATAGCGGCATCGGTCTGGATCACATCGTAGAACG
>QLUL01000155.1 GCA_018725425.1 Chloroflexota bacterium | reverse complement strand
TTAAGCTTTATCAGCTTTATGGCGTTGGCCTCCGGGCAGGAGAAAATGCAGACGCCACAGCCATCACATCGATCCCCCTTCAGGCTTGCTGTGTAATACATGTCGCCTTCTCCCTCATCTGCGGATCCTGTTCCCTAAATTCAACACACATCTGCTTGACCAACTCATAGGTCTTCCGGATGGCAGCCATATTTTTTTCCAGGAGCTCCTGTGTTTTGGCGTATCTTTTCTTGAGTACATCATCAAGGGCGGCGGTGGTCGCTGAGGCAATGAATTTTCCCCCACCGAATCTTTGTGCTATTGCCTTTTCCAGTCCCTCCAGGGTAACAATATCGGTGGCACCCACCAACCCCCCTAGTAAAACCATATTAGTCGCAAGCTCAGTGCCGGCCACATCAATCGCAATCTCGGACGCCGGCACATAGAGAACCCGGACATTCAAGTCGGCAATGCTGCGAGCATCCACCTCAGAAAGCAGCGGACTTTTGCTATTGATAATCAGCCACCCATTTGGGCGTAAGCCTTGATAGAAGGGCATGGTATAGCATTTGCCCTTGGTAATCACCTCGGGGTGGAAGACCATGATGGCATCGGGATAGCCAACTTCCCCCTTTTCATAAACCTTCTGTGAGGAAATCCGCACATAGCTTTCCGTGGGGGCCAACCTCTTCTCCGCTCCGAAAAAGGGGATCACGATGCTGTAATTTCCATCGCTCACCGCTGCCATCCCCAATAGGTTGGCCGCAGTAACCATCCCCTGTCCACCCAGCCCCGACATTCGTACATCAAGCTTCATTCCTCACCCCCTCGGCTTTTAGGCCCTTTCTCTATCCTCTCTATCAATTCCTTAGCCTCCGGGATCATGTACTCCGTGATTTCGGTCTCCTTAGCCCTCGTGAGTGTCTCTGCCGGAGGGAACTTGTAATTCGTTGAGCAGGGACAGAATATCTGAACATAGGTGGGGCCTATCTCCCTGGCTACCAGAATTGCTCTTCGCGCCATCTGCCCCAGTCGTCTTGCCCGGGCCGGAGTAGCGGTGGCAACATAAGCGCAACCGGCAACCTTGGCGACTTCATGAAGGGGAATTTTGGGGAACTTCTTCCCCACGGGCGCCATATTCACTACTACCCCTTGCCGTGTCATACCACTTTCTTGCCCGCCGGTATTGGAATAACCTTCATTGTCCAGCATTATGGTAGTAAATTGCTCCCGTCTAAACCAGGAGTGCATGGTAGGGGCAAGCCCGATATCGACGACAGCACCGTCTCCAGCGATCACCACCACATCCTTATGAGTGTTGGGATATCTTATCCGCAAGGCTCTCTTCAACCCGCTGGCCACCGCGTTCTGATTCCCAAAGAGAGCATGTACGTTGTGAATGGCGACCTGGGGCATAAGAATGGAATTGCACCCTGTCGTTCCAACAATGACAGTATTCTCGGGATTGGGAAGTGAAGCGAGAATCAACCTGATCGACAAGCCAAGTCCGCAACCAGCGCATAATGGGTGCTCCTCTATCAACTCCTTAAATGTCCCCAGGTCCTTTACTGTTAAACCTCTCCCATAGGGACCGTCCTCTACCAGATCCAGGTACTCCTGGGGCATTATCTTCTCGAATCCCGGCGATATCTTAAGTGCTTCCATGTCGAACTTACCTCCTTTCACAAAGTTTTAAGTTTTAAGTTTTAGGTTCTTCGCACTCAACCATCAACTAGTACTCTTTTAGTTTCCTCCACAATCACCTCAGGCGGCATGGTCATGCCACCAAATACCCTCGGCCCCCCGTAGATCTTTGAATTGTTGTTCACCCTCGATTTGATCTCTCGGGCTAACCAGCCAGTAATGTTATGCTCCGGGATTATGATGATCTCTGGACCCTCGGCTAACTTGGCGATCTCCTTCTCCGGGAATGGTCTTATGACCTTGATTTTCACCAGCCCGACGTCAATTCCTTCTGCTCGCATTCTTTCCATAGCAACCCTTGCTTGAGCAGCGGCGGTGCCCGATGCCATAAATAGCACTTCGGCCTCGGGATAGAGAACTTCTACCGGGCTTCCCATATATCGGGTGATATATTTTCGGGCTCGTTCAGCAGCGGCACGCACCTCCTGTTGCCAGCTAGCATGGGCATTATAGCTTATGTAGTTGCTCTTCATAACGAAGGGGTCCTTCATGTGCCTTACGGGGACTGTTTCCATGTCCATTGTTACCACTGGGGAGATTCGTGGATCATAAGGGGGCAACATCTCATCCTCGGGAGTTAGCTCGACAATCTCCCGCGTGTGGGTAACGAAGAAGCCGTCAACGCACACACCCACCGGTAAGTGTACGTCGGGCTGTTCGGCGATGACATACGCCTGAAGGGTCATATCAAAGAAGTCTTGGGGGTCTTCGGCATGAAATATCAGCATCCCGGTATCGGCCAGCCATCCAATCTCAATAGTGTCTGGCTGGATACTGAGAGGTGCATTCACCCCTCTGGTCATAAAGGCACAGACTATAGGCAGCCTCTCCCCTGCCCAGGCGGGGAACATTTCAAAGGCTCTCAGTGTTCCTGGCCCGCTGGTGGCGGTAAATACCCGTACCCCGCCCATTGCCGCCCCGGCGATGGCCGACATGACATTGAATTCATCCTCACCTCGATAATAGTCCTTGACATAACCCTGGGCGTAGATGTCTCCCACTATATGGGTAGCCTCACTTTGTGGCGTAATGGGGTAGACGATGACCATATCAACATTGGCCCTTTTTACCGCCTCAGCAACGGCTTCATTGCCGATGAGGTACTTCTTCTCTCGAGGGGCCTCAAAGAACATATACTCGGGACTTACTACCTTCCTTTCCGGCATGACAACCTCCCCTTTTTGACCTTTCTTATAGTCTCGGTTAGCTCCATCACCTCTTCGGTATGAACATCCCTCAGGGTGATCATGGCGTCCTCATGTCCCCTTTCGCCGCACAAGGCTATGGTGTAGCAATCCGTCCCTGCCCTGACGATCTTTAAAGCCAGATTAGCAAAATGGCAATGAACTCCCACAAATACACATACATCAATCTTGTTATGCCAGATGGTCAGATTAGGATGATTAGGGTTGATCTCCACTTCCGGATTGATCATCGGGTATTTGGGACGATAATCCGGCATAGGTATTATCTTCATGCCCGGCACCTCGGCCACCATCTCCTGCAGTGCCTTTGCTTTTGCTGCCGCTTTCTCCGACCAGGCCCATAGCACCAAGGGGCCGGGGAAGAGCATCGGGTTCCGGGCACCCAGCAACTTCTGGGCTATCGCCTCCATAGCAACTTCCTCAGGAACAATCTCCCCTTCGATTAGCCCCTGGCCTTCCTCCGGAAGCACTACCCCCATCACCGCCGCCGCCGGAGAAAGATAACCCTCGGGTCCAGGAACCACTCTGTAACCGTCCCTCGGCAAACCTATTAGTGTGCTCATTTGACACTCCCTTCGTACTTAGCGGTTTCAGTCACAAAAAATGGGCATCGGACTCACCATGCCCACCCAACTTTGATTATACCTGCTTT
>QLUL01000154.1 GCA_018725425.1 Chloroflexota bacterium | reverse complement strand
TGAGGCACCAGCAGCGCCGCCAGGATGGCCAGGATCGCCAGCACGATGATGATCTCGATCAGGGTAAAACCCCTTTGCCCTTTGATGAACCTTTTCATCTCCTTTAACCTCCTCGTATTTGTAGCCGCAGGCTTTATGCCTGCGAAACATCCATCGCTTCCTTCATTTTTCCCCTCTCTCACCCCCTTTTTAGTCGAGAGCCAAGAGTCGAGAGTCCTCCCCAGCCCCTTGTCTCCCTATCTCCTGGTCACACCTCAATGATACCCCCATCCCACGAGCCGGTCAATCCCTCAATGGAGTGATTCTGGGCTCACTCTTTTGAGTGATGCCGCTGGCTTATCAGGCTCTTGCAAAATTCCCGAAACATAGGAAATGTCATTCTGAACTTGTTTCAGAATCTCAATAAGCGAATGTGATATGAGACCCTGAAATAAATTCAGAGCCTGCCCTGAACTTGTTTCAGGGGTGACAAATTGCGACTTTTGTAAGAGGCTCTTATATTAGTCATTCCCGGCTCCTGACTCCTTGAATCTAAAAACCCCTCGGGAAAAGTCGTTCAAGTATTCTAACGTAGGTAAAAACAAGGTACGAGTATGCTACGAGGAAAACAAAGAGGGTGAGCACCACCGCCGTCAACACCTGCACCAGTCTGGGTCGTTTTTTCCTCAAATTCCACATAAAAGAGACGAACAGGGCGCCGGCTAGGAGCTTGAGCACGAGGGCATACCCCGGGCCCAGGCGGAGAAGAAAGTCCATTACCGGGTTTACTTCCGTTACCAGACCGGTTTGTAACATGTGATGGCTAAGAAACAAATCCGCCAGGTTAAGGGATAAATATCAGTGCCAACTTAATGGCCAGCCACCAATTTTGCATTCTGCCTGTATTATAGGGGTGCTGTGGCACCTTTTGCAACCAACATTTCCACCATTTGAACCCCGAAGATGAGGGGAGTTTAGCGAAAAATGCAATAAAGAGGTGTACAATTGATGACGAGCTGCTTATCCCAAATCCTCACCGGTGATATGTGCCGGCATAGGAATTTCAAAGTGCAGAGTGCAAATTGAAAAATGCAAAATGCAAGGAAAACTTCATAAAACTGACTTGCCCCGTGTAATATTTGTCGGGGTGGGGAAAATTTGACTTTTGCAATTTACAATTTGAATTTACCCGAACGAAGTGAGGGTTATCTTTTTTGGTAACTATTCAGCCCCCTTCGTGTCATTCCGAACTTGTTTCGGAATCCCATAACCAGAGATGCTGAAACAAGTTCAGCATGACAATTATGGGTGAGTAGTTACCTTTTTTCAATAATATCTCCCAATTTGCTTTTCAAAGCAGGAATATCCTTTTCAACCGTATCCCATACAGCATCTAAATCCACACCTAAATAATCATGTATCAGTTTGTCTCTCATCCCTGCTATATCTTTCCAGGGTATTTCAGGATACCTTTCCCTAATCTCTTTAGATATCCTCTTTGTAGCCTCACCTATTATCTCGATCTGCCTTACCACTCCATCCTGTATAAGATGATTATCCATGAATTCTTCATATCTTATGCCCTGGGTATACTCCTCTATTCTGGATATGGCATCTAAAATGTGCTTTAGATACGCAGAGTCGTCTTTTTTCATCCGTAAATTACCTCCATCTCTTTTCTTATCGTATCAATTAAATATGGACTTATGGATTTTTCCGTCAACAAATCCACTTTTATTCCTAAAACTTCAGACAACTCTCTTTCTATCCTCACAAGTTCAAGAAGGCTTTTTCTTCCTGAAAATTCCACGATAACGTCTATATCGCTTTCCGGTTTTTCTTCTCCTCTTACATGAGAACCAAAGATAGCTATTTTTCTCGCCCCTTGATTTTTAAGCACCTGGGCAATTTTTTCGAAGACTTCCTCTCTATTCATGCTTCTTCACCTCTCAAACACCCCCTCCACAATAGCAGAGAATGAGGGGAATTGCAAAATTCTCCGTACAAGACTCCTCCCCCTCGAAGGGCACAAGCGCTAACTCAAGGGTTGCTCCTCAGGGCGATCGAGGTCAGGAGACCGCTCCCACATGGGGGTCAGGGCCCTTAAAAAGGGGAGCGGGGCCTAAATGCCCCGCTCCCCGGCACTGCCTGCGCCTTTGATAGGCTTACTGTTTGGCGATGATGATCACCATGACATTCTCGTCATCGGGGTCTCCGCCGCTATAGGCGTGATCGTGCGGGGCAGGCCAAAAGGCCTGCCCCGTTTGCCCGTTGCCTGGCGATCACCATGACAAGAAGTCAAAAATCAAGACCTGACCCCAATCCGCTAGAGGCGAGGGGAGTCACCTTCATTTGATGGCAGGGATTCAGGAACAATACCGAGCCTTTCACTAGATGGTTCACTAGATAGTTCTTTGACTGACATTGATTGCCACGCCCAAAGGTTATCTGTCTGGAACTCAGAAATTAGAACCTCTCTTTCCGCCTTTAGCCACTCTTCTCTGTATTTGTCAGTCTCTGTTTGTCTGAGCATTTGAAAGCCCCCACATATCATATTGAAACAATTTCTGTCTTATCCCCTACTCCAGGTGCCACTTCGCTACGCTTCTTTGCCGCCCTGACTAATGCTTCTACCTCTGTTTTGCTTAGTGATTTCCGGTAGTTGGCCTCAATCATCGAGTACAGAGCATGAGGCCCACCACTCCCAATAGCCACAAAGCCCACTGAATCATGGTGTATAGCATCGCCGGGATTCTGAATCGTATAAATATGACAACCCAGGCTATCCCTCCCTGATACTATGAATTCAATCCCTGGATTCCAATTCCTAAGCTGTTGGTCTATCATCTGTACAATGGGCGGCGCAAACTTCTGCTGATTCTCATAGTAGAAGCCAATAGATAAACCGCGCGGCTCCAACTCATTGCGAATTATGTGTCTTTTCCTAACATCTTGATATGCCAATCTCACACATTCGGCTATTCGGGACATAGTTAGTGTATCACCCTCGCTACCTAGTCCTTGCCTTGCCTCTGTTACAACTTCGTCCGCAAATAGAACATCACCAGCTACAAGTACATAAGCAGACTCACTGATTCTTATAATTTTTGCTATATCATCACTCTCAAACTCATATCCAATTGGGAAGTGCGCTGTAGTCATCTGGTCAGATGCCAGTACACACCCTTCCCCATTACCATATAGAGCGGCAATACATACAGTCATAAAGCCCTCCTCATCCTGCCTTCAATTATAACACATTTTACAGCTATTGATAAAACGCATGGGGTGGGGTCTTGCACTGGTAACCCCCGGGGGTCAGATTCTGCAATGCAACTTTCGGCTTGCCCCATGAAATAGTACTCACCCCGTGAAATAATATATTCACCCCGTGAAACAGTATTTCATGGGGTAAATGAGGTAAATGGGGCTTGGTCTTGTGGCTGGACTTATGGCCTTTTGGCCTGCCCCCTTTTGTCAAAAGCCAGACTCTCACCATGAAAGTCTGACCCCAGGACCCAAGAAAGGGGGCAGGCCTCTCGGCCTGCCCCCTTCTACCTGTCCTGACTTGACTCCCTTGTGGGAGAGGGATTCAAAGGTCAA
>QLUL01000153.1 GCA_018725425.1 Chloroflexota bacterium | reverse complement strand
CTAATATCCCCCCTACGAGCCATCCCACATCCAGCCTGCCTATCCTCCATTTCCACCCCTTAAGCAGATAGAAGGTGAACGTTCCGGTCATTATGAGCAGCGTGCTCAGTCCATCACGGTCAACGTAGCCCGCTGCCTGGATAAAGTAAGCGTGGGGGAAGAAAGCCATAGTGAAGGCCGCGAAAATGCCCACCCGCCGATCATATATTGCGCTGGCAGCGAGATAAATCACCACCACACTGATCACCCCGAGTATCGGGGGCAGAACTTTGGAGGCGACGATCAGGGCATCCGATCGGGGAATGCCGGAGAGGAAGCTTATGAATCCGGCCAGGTAGGCCAGAGGATAAGCAAGGCCGCTGTGCCAGGTGAGTGGAGCGGGCTCACCGGCCACGATCTTCTCCGCCAGCCAATAGAAGAAGTAAGAATCAACGCTCAATATGAAGTAATGGTCGCCTGGGAGGAGATGTAAGAACCGGAAGGCGAACCCGCCGGCGGCTATCGCGGCAACACCGGCGATGATGGGGAGACGGCTCTTCGGATTGGGCATTTTCAGCATGCTGGCCACCGTCCTGGACTCAGGAGCTGAAAGAGGGGAAAGCATTCTACGCTTTCTTTTCTACACTACACCAATCCGCTGCATTTGTCAATGCCTATGATTGCGACTGGTCTTGCGTTACGGCATTTTCATCTACTAAGGAGCAAGCCGAAGGTTGTATTGCAAATTCAGCCATCGGCTTTCAGCATGGAGCGATTCCCACCCGAATGGTCCTGGGTTTGGAGTCGAGAGTCTTCAGGGTAGGGGGACTGCCGACTACCCGGCTACTCAGACTGCCGGCCTGCCGGCTATAATGTGCTGACCATATGGGAATAGTGTATTCCACGGGGCTGACCGCCGAATACCGGTATTCAGGGGCCGAGAAGAATGGCCAGGATGATGGTCACCCACATGGGGATGAGTACGCCAAGCATTATTCCTAAAGTCCAGCGGAATTGACTTTGCATCTCTTGCCGAAGCCCGCGGTTGTTGGTTTCCATCTCTCGCCGAAGCTCGCCAAACCCGCTATCCACCCTGAACTCCAGGTGATTCAGTCTGGTCCTCACCTCCTCCAGGATTCCCTCAACCTTGGCCATCCGCTCTTCGAGTGCCAGAGCCTCTTTCACTTCCATGTAATCCTTTATAGCAGAAATCCATACGAAAGTCAATTCAAGCCCATAGTTTGACATTCGCCTGCCCTTTTGCTCAAGATCTCGGCGATGAAGCGGCTCTTCTTCCTGGGTCCAGCCAGGCTATCTAACTTGACAGTCGTTATAATCCGGGTCATAATTCAGTCACCGGGGAAGAAAAAAGCCCCCTATATTTGAGGTTGTAGAATGCAAAATTGGTGGCTGGCCATTAAGTTGGCGCTGATATTTCTGCTTAACCTGGCGGATCTCTTCCTTAGCTGGTACATGCTACAAACCGGTCTGGTGACAGAAGTAAACCCGGTGATGGACTTTCTTCTCGGCCTGGGCCCGGGTTATGCTCTCGTGCTCAAGCTCCTGGCCGGCGCCCTGTTCGTCTCTTATATGTGGAATTTGAGAAAAAGCCGACCCCGAATGGTGCAGGTGTTGACGACGGTAGTGCTCACCCTTTTTGTTTTCCTCGTAGCCTACCTGTATCTTATGCTTACTTACGTTAGAATAGTTGAAAGGCTCCTCCCGAGGGGTTTTTAGAGTCAAGGAGTCAGGTGTCCGGAGTGAGTAATGACCAATCACCAATCACCAAGCCAGCGGCATCACTCAAAAGAGTGACCCCGAAATCACCCTTATGAGGGATTGTCAGGCTTATGGGACGGAGGTATCATTGAGGTGTGAGCAGGAGATAGGGAGACAAGTGGCTGGGGGACTCCAGACTCTAGACTCCAGACTCTAGACTAAAAAAGGGGGTGAGAGACAGAAAAAATGAAGGAAGCGATGGATGTTTGGCAGGCATAAAGCCTGCGGCTACAAATATTACATCGGTTAAGTTTCGCAGGTATAAAGCCTGCGGCTACAACTACTACATCGGTTAAGCAGTGGCGTTTTTCGCAGGCATAAAACCTGCGGGTACAAATATATGGTTTGAAGATGCAAGTATAGCTTCCATTCTGAATGTGGAGTTGCCTCAACCACATCATCTATATTGGCCTGATTTGGACGTGGATTTAGAGCTAGAGTCTCTCGATTCACCTGAGAGATATCCACTTGTTGACTCACAGGGTCTAGCAAGTCGTTCGACCTGACCACCAACCAATTCGTTGGCGTGTGTCCGGCTAACAGAACTCGTTCTGCGGTCATATTAAAAAAGGTCATGGCTCAGACTAGATTGAGACTTTCGTGGCACATAATGTAATGGCAAGGGATTCCGTAGCTGAATAAGCGATAAAAATTTTTGGACATTGTAAAAAGTGCCAATCTAACTTCCCGGGATTCTGAGCCATGCCAATAGATCGGATTATTATTCTTCCGCCCTAGCCGTCTCCGGGGCCTATACGGTGATCCGGTGGCTCGGACCCGGGGTGTGGCCGCAGGCTTTATGTCTGCGGGACGGCCGGGGCGCGGTTACAGAACCATGCAGCATCCAGTCAGACCCCCCAGCCAGGGCAGAGGGCAGAAAGGGCAAACTCTCATCGAGGTATTGATAGCTGTGGCCCTCATAGCCATAATTATGCCCGCTATATTCACCGCTCTATCGGCGGCGTTAGGGAGCGCTGATCGTGTGCGCGACCGTTCCCTGGTGCTGGAGCTGGTTCAGTCCCAGATGGAGAGCATCCAGGGGCAGGAATATCGCTCCGATGGGAATTATCGCCTTGTTTCAACCCCACCAGGTTACGCTATAGCGGTAAAGGCAACTCCAGCTGCCAGCTACCAGTACCCCGATGGCTCTCCTACAGAAGAGACAATACAGCAGATCACGATCACGGTCACCGGTCGCCACAGCTCATTGACGCTCGAAGGGTATAAAGTAAAGCGATGAGAGGACGAGAAAAGGGTCTTACCCTCATAGAGATAATGATAGCCATGACTGTGGGCGCCATGGTTATCGGGCTGCTGGTTCCGGCCACACAGATGATGATGCGGCTGGCACCCCGTCTGAATAACGAGCTGGTGGTAGCGCATGATCTGGCCATCGCCGGCAGGTGGCTTGTGAGGGACACACAGGCTTCCCGGAGCTTCACCCTGATGCCCGGTCCGGGATATGGATGGTTCGAGTGGACCGACTACAGCGGCAGCCTGCCGGTGGCGTATAAGGTGACCTACTACTATGACGCCGGTAACACCTCCCTGATTCGGGAGGAAAGGCGTGATGGAGTGATCAAATCGGCCCTCCCCGTAGCGCGAAATATCCTCTCATGGGCTGATGTCAGGTTCGAGGCCGCGAATGGGACAATCACGGTGAAGATCACCTCTACTGCGGGAGTCACCTCTCGAAGTGCAAGTATAATCGCCGCCCGTCGCCAGTGAGTAGTCAAGAGGCAAGAGGCAAGAGTCTGGCTTCTGGCGTCTGGCCTCTGGACTCGTTTGACACCCTGGACAAAGCCATGATCTCCAGACACGAGCAGGGACAGACGCTTGTTTACGTACTC
>QLUL01000152.1 GCA_018725425.1 Chloroflexota bacterium | reverse complement strand
TCCTCAGCACTCAATCGTCTGCCTTGATTTCTACCCATGTCAACTCCTCCTGGTCTGGTTTTATTATCCCAAATTATGCACGGGGTATCTAAATCGCTGCGAAAATGACACGAAAATGAAGCTAGGTGCATAATTTGGGATTATATCTTATCCGGGAGGAGGTGTCGCATTTTTCCCTGAATCTATCTGTCCGACTTCCATTGAAGCACAACAGCTCCCCCTGTGATCCGGGCGAGGCCGACGAGATTAATCCACCATACACCAAGAAGTCCGCTGAGACCCCCTAAAATCATAGCTGCTTTTCTCATGTTTTGCCCTCCTTGTGTGATAGAACACAGCCTCGGTGGCACGCTCTGGCATTCGCAAATAGAGCGTGCCACTCACCACTTGAATACTCCGGGAATACTTGTCGCTACGGCTGACTTGTCACTACGACCGGGGTAGACATAGATAACTTCTGTCATAAGATTACCCTCCTCCAACCACAACCAATACCTGTGGTTTACGCCCGGGAAAGTGCAGCTAAAGTTTAGTGGCACGGTCTGTCCGGCTACTCCATTAACCCAGCGATCCACAACTACCGTGTCCCTATTCTGGAAAATGCGGATGCGGTAGGAACTTGTTCTAAAAGGCCGGAACAGAACATTGAAACTGAGAGCGCTACCTCCTGGAACGTTCCGTATCACCGAGTCAGGCAAGAGCAGCTCCTGGAATCAAAAGAAGGAGGGCAATAAAATAAGACACAATAAAAGTACTTGCGTCATCAGCAGGACAATCAGGAAAGCCCTCAGATATAACAAATGCAACAGCAGCGCCCACGCCGCCTACACCGTTTACCAGCATCAACGTCCCGCCCACTGCTGGCCTCGTCAGGGCTAGTACTCCTCCTGCAATTGCCATAAGGAACAAAGAACCCCCAAACCACAAATTCTCCCGGGATGCTTATGCCTCTATAAGCACAACCTAGGCCTACATAAGCACCAATAGCGCCGACAAGTCCACCGAAAATCTCGAAGGCCATGGCCACTATCCTGGCCGCAGGTGTTTCTTGCGGGCGTCCAGAGCAAGGACAGCTCCTATAATCAGAAGAAAGCTGGCAGTAAGCCACGTCAGCAAAACGATGGGCGCTAGGGGCCCACCACACTCTCCAAGCACAAACACATGAAACACAAGAAAAAGAGCGAAGCCAAAGTAGCCTATACCACTTACGAGCATCAATATCCCGGCGACACCCGGCTTGGCCAGAGCCAGCCCTCCTCCTACAATGGCGATAAGGGAAAGAAGGCCATAAAAAGGAAACCCAAAAACACCCACAAGCCCACCGATAATCCCAAAGACCATGGCCACTCTTCTAATAACGGCAGGGCGTTTCACAAGGAAGGCCAAAGCAAAGGCGATTCCTAGAGTCAGAGGAATAAACAGAATCATCAGAATCGTCAAAGTATAATGAAGTTCGAAAAAATATCCGCAAAGCCCGAAAACAAGTCCACTGATAATCCCGAACAACATTATGAGCGGCTTTCCCCTCATTTATCCTCCTTCGTAATAGTTTAATTTTCCCAAAATCTAAATACAATTTACCACATTTTATTAGTCCTGTCAGATGCAATTTTTGGAAAAACTTACCTCTTACCCTCCTTCTGTGAAAAGCCTGTGTTGCCAGGTAGTACGCCCTGAAATTCGTTAACAGAGCGTACCACCTAATTTGAAAACTAAGGAGAACTTGTCACTATGACCGGGGTGGAATAGATATGATCGGCTCCCTCGACATAGAACCAGTACCCATGGGTACCACCCGGGAATGAACGAGTAAAGTTTCTTGTGATTTCTACACCGGCTGTGCCAGAAACAGTTTCCCGAAACTCTGGTGTACCGGTTAGGTTGTTCCTAAAGACGGAGATGGTGTAGGTGCCTGTTACGCTAGGTATGAAACGAATGTTGAAGTTAAGGGTGGTGACTGATGGGATGTTGCGTACCACGCCGCCGGGCATCACATTATTTACGGTAACACGACCCCACCCTCTACGGTGTGCTGCAATGGTATGTCCCGCATGCAGTGCATCATCCACACGATGTCGGCGTGTGGACCATGGTTCACTCTGCCAGGTCGCAAGGGCAACTGGGATGAGAACATGAGTACCAAACTCTGCATATGCTTCTCCCCAGAACCCATGCCAGTCACTGCCGGTACGGACAGACAACACACCTCTCCCCGCAACAGCATCAGACAGGGCTTCTGTTGTGAAAGCCCGCGCCATCCACCACTGGGTTTCGCTACTGGCTAGGGTGTGGTCCCAGTCCTTTGGCGTTATGAGTTCAACACCACGGTAACCGCGGATATCATACAGCCATCGGAGATGCTCCCATGGACCCCCTATTACCGTGCCCATTGGATGGGCGATAGCCAATGAGGAACCCGGTGCTAGGCGGACTAGGTCCGGTCCGGTCAGTTGGTTGCAAAACAGCATCACACCATCGCGCCTCACTAAGTTATTCGCTCCATATATCAAGGCATGCCCACCTCCGTGCTGATTAGTCGCATGCCAAGCAGTAACCTCTGCTCCGGGGAAAAGAGCAATTTGCGCCATAGTCGCCCTTTGCGTATTGGTAACGTAGCATTGCCAGGTGTTTGCAACACCGCACGGCAGCGGAAATCCTGTCCCAGTAGGACAAAGGCAAACAGTCCTCTGTAAATGCCTGCCAGTAGTAGATCCGACATGGTCAGTCATATATATAAAGCGATAGCCTCTTGGCTGTAGTGAATCACGTATGTGGTAAAGATCGAAAAGATTCCGAGGTACACTGGGTTTTTGACATTCCGAATACTTGGAATGGATGTGCAGGTCTCCCATGATCCAAACGGAACCATCTTCAATGCCTTCTGGAGGAAGGGCCAGTTTACTGATACTTGTTAGCGCGGTGACCCGCTGCGTTCTGGTCGGGTCGTTTCTCTTCCTTACCTTGAACTCAAACTCTACGACTTCTGTTTCTCCGAGGCGGATTTGCAGAGGAGGTATCGTTACTACAATTATTCCTCCTTCTTGCACTTCTTTTAATCCTGCTGATATTCCGCGTAGTTCTCTACGCATATCACTATATCCTTCCCTAACCCGAACAAGCCGGAACCAAAAAGTTTTCCATTTTGCGCAAGACTTCACTTTTTAGGGACTAATATATGTAGCCACCACTCCCCCCGGCTGTGCTGTTTGTTCTACCATCAATTTATGCAATCTTTCATACCTGTCAAGCACGTTTCCAGCCTGGGGATGACCCACCGGAAGAACCTGTGTCCATTCCTCCGCGTCTAAACCGGTTACAAATTGGTCCCCCATTCGTGTTCCGATAAATCTGGCGTCCAAGGCCTGGGTTGAAGGGGTAGCGAGGGAGACATGAAAGATCCATTTATCGGGAACACCGTCCCTGTCCTCAACAAAACCGCTCCATTCCGATAATAGGGCGAACACTCGCGGGAATGGTCCTTCTGCCCCGGGGGAGTGAGTATGCACAGCCGCACCACTCATGGTGAACACGAGGCCCACTGCTAGCCCCACTACTAACAAGACACTGATTATTCTTTTGATCATTTCTTCCCCCTTTAAATTAAGGTGTTCAGGCTAT
>QLUL01000151.1 GCA_018725425.1 Chloroflexota bacterium | reverse complement strand
GGCCGAAGATTTCGCCTTTATAGATGGTGAAAGAAACGCCGTTTACTGCCCTATGTTCATTAAAGCTTTTACGAAGGTCTTGTGCTATCAGAAATGCCTCGGGCATAATGTTACCCCCTGATTTCCACTATAATTGCAGCGCGTATGTTTGTCTGCATTCATTATACATCCTCGGCTCAATGAGTTGGGGTTATAGGCTATGGGTTATAGGTTATGGGGGTTACGCCGTACCCCTATCACCTATTACCCCTTACCCATTACCTAACGGTATCTGCCCCGCGGCCGCCAGGTGGGCCAGACGTGTTGGATCGGGAAGGCGATAGCCACGACAGCAACTAAGAACCCAGCGGATGGCTGCCTGCAGACTTAGCTTATGACCTATTGAAACGTAGAGAGGTCTGGAATTTCTCCTGGTGCGCAGCACTGCTCCAATGGTTTCCTCGCCGTCCAAAAGGGCAGAAAACCGTCCCTGCTCGGTTCCCACAGGATCGTGTTCTCCCAAAAGACGGGATTTGGCGCAGCCGATGGTTGGCTTATCCCAGAGTACCCCGAGGTGAGATGCCAGCCCCAGCCGTCTGGGGTGGGCTATCCCCTGTCCGTCAACCAGAATCAGGTCAGGGATATTGGCGAGCTTCTCGCAGGCAGCCAGGATGACCGGAGACTCCCGAAAGGAAAGTAATCCCGGCACATAGGGAAACTCAAGGGTCTTCTCGGCGGTCTGGCTCTCTATCAATTTCAGTTCCGGGTAGTTCAGGACGACCACCGCCCCCCGGCCCACCCCACCGGCGTTCCGGGCTGAGATGTCCACCCCGGCCACCAATCGGATATCGCTGACCTGATCCCTCGTTGAGACCATCTGAGCCAACTCGTGCTGAATGACCATCGCCTGGGGGATGGTCACCCGCCAATGATGCAAATTCTGCGCTTTCACTATTGTTTCAATCCACGCCCCCGCGTGGGGGGCGACACTAGTTGCCAAAGAAATCTCGGACCACCGCCAGCCTTTCCGGAAGAAGGCCGAGAATGATGGGGAAGATATCTATCTTGACCATAGCCAGTTTCGATTCACCGATTGCGGTGGTGACCGATTGTCGTATCGCCTCCAGTCCACGCCATTGTTCGAGCCACTCGCCCAATTCTGCGACCGGCATTTCCGGGATCTCTGCAGGCAATGCCACATATCGAGCCAGGAGCACAACAACTACCGAGCAGATAATCCAGCCCGTGGCGAACCCGAAGACCGCCCCACCCAGGCGATCCACCCAACCCAGAAATACCATATTCAGCATGCCACGTAATATCGACCCCAGAACGAACACTGTGACGTAGACGGCTATCAAGATGAGGATGAAGGCGATTATCCCGGCCAGGCTTTCGCTCTCGATGAAACCCAGTCTTGCAGCCAGAAGGTGGTGGAATCTACCTGCCAGGATTATACCCAGAATCACCCCCACCAGAGGAACGAGGGATTTGATCAGGCCCCACTTCAGGCCCAAAACAGTCACTATTCCCAGAACAACGATGATAGCAATATCTAGCCAGTTCATGGTCACCTCCTCGAAGCCGGGTTCACGGTTCAGGGGTTCGCGGTTCAGGGGTTGGGGTTAGGGCTGCGTAACCATTGAACCTTGAACCTGCGGTGAGTATATTCTAGCATATTGAAGACCATTTGCCAAAGTATAGTTGACCGCATAAATCGTTGCACAATTTGTCCTGTCATTGCGAGCGAAGCCGAAGCCGCGAGCGAAGCGTGGCGGGAAGCAAGCTATTCCATTCTGCCTTGAGATTGCGGAGCTTGTTCCGAGCATGTCCAGAGATTGCTTCGGGACTCTGTCCCTCGCAATGACAGAGTGCAGTGGTTTTTACAGAACACTATAGTCCCCCCTTGGTGATGTTATGTCAAGTTTATAGCGGCAGGCATGCCTTGACCTTTCACTCAGTTTTAGATACACTTTATTGTGTGGTTAAGGGTTCCAGGGTTCAGCGGTTCCCCTCCCAGCCCAACCGTGAACCCGAGTTGAGAGAGGCGGACAAAGACAATGGACATCGGAACAGTCAAACGAGTTACCATTGAGGACGAGGTGAGGAGTGCGTATCTCGATTACGCCATGAGCGTGATCGTCTCCCGCGCTCTCCCGGATGTCCGCGACGGGCTAAAGCCGGTGCAGAGAAGGATTCTCTACGGCATGAACGAATTGGGGGTTGCTCACAACAGCCCCCACAAGAAGAGCGCCCGCATTGTAGGTGAGGTCATGGGTAAATACCACCCTCACGGCGATGCCCCCATTTATGATGCCATGGTGCGAATGGCCCAGGACTTCTCCATGAGGTACCGGCTCGTCGACGGACAGGGTAATTTCGGGAGCATGGACAACGATCCTCCAGCAGCAATGCGCTACACTGAGGCTCGCCTGGCCGAGGTTGCCGAGGAGATGCTGGCCGAGATAGATCGGGATACCGTCAATTTTACATCTAACTTTGATGACTCTCTTCACGAACCGACGGTCCTTCCCACCAAATTGCCCTCTCTACTGCTAAACGGTGCAGCGGGCATTGCCGTTGGTATGGCCACCAACATCCCGCCACACAATCTGGGAGAGATATGCGACGGCATCACCAACCTTATCGACAATCCCGACATCACCGTCAGTGACCTTATGGAACTCGTTCCGGGGCCAGATTTTCCCACCGGCGGACTCATCCTGGGACGTGAAGGCGTTGAGAATGCCTACGCCACCGGGCGGGGAAAGGTTGTCCTCAGAGCGAAGAACCACATTGAGGAGGTGGGTAAGGGGCGCTACCAGATAGTACTCACCGAACTTACCTACCAAACTAACAAAGCGGCGTTGGTGCAAAGAATATCGGAGTTGATGCGCAACAAGAAAATCGACGGAATCAGCGAGGTTCGCGACGAATCAGATCGGGAAGGGATACGGGTCGTCATTGAGCTCCGGAGGGACGGTCAGCCGGTCCAGGTATTGAATAATCTCTATAAACACACTGCGATGCAATCCTCCTTTTATGTCAATATGCTTGCCCTTGTCGACGGGCAGCCAAGAGTCATCAATCTAAAGACCGCCCTGCTGCAATTCATCAAGTTCCGACGCCAGATCGTCACCCGTCGCTCTCGCTTCGACCTGAAGAAGGCACAGGAAAGAGCCCATATTCTCGAGGGACTCAAAATCGCACTGGATCGCCTCGATGAGGTCATTGCCTGTATTCGGAAGTCCTCAAGCGCCGATGTGGCCCGAAAGAACCTCATGGGGGAATTCGATCTGACCCAGCTACAAGCTCAGGCAATTCTGGATATGCAACTGCGGCGACTGGCGGCGCTGGAGCAGCAGAAGATCAACGACGAGTACGCTGCACAGCTTAAGTCGATAGCATATCTCGAAGACCTCCTGGCAAATCCGAAGAAGATCGATTTCCTCATCAAAGAGGAAGTTACGCAGCTCAAGTCGAAGTACGGCGATGAGCGCCGCACCCAGATAAGCGAAGAGGGAACGGCAGATTTCAGTGCCGAGGACCTGATACCGCACCAACAGGTTGTGGTTACCATTAGCAGTCGAGGATACATCAAGCGGCTGGCAAGTGAAGCCTACCGCACCCAGCGTCGTGGTGGTAAGGGGGTTAGCGG
>QLUL01000150.1 GCA_018725425.1 Chloroflexota bacterium | reverse complement strand
ATGTGTCAACGCTTGGTGAGACTTCTTAATGTCTCCAAAAGTGTCAACGATTTGGTGGTATTTGTGACCTAATGTTTTTTCATTATGAAGCCTTATGCTTCCCTATTGCCCGCATCAACGGGGCGATCTTCATGAAATTGGGTCGGGGGCCACAAACCAGGATCACTTTCATTGCTTTACTCTCTCAATAAACAGTTGAACTCCTCAATCGATATCCCCATGTCTTCCACAATGGCTTTCAGGGTTCTGCGTTTGAGCACCCTACCACGATGCCTGGGGACAGTGGTTTGCCTACCATCTTCATCCCTGCGCCATATTTCATGGCTTCCTTTCGCCTGACGGTAGAAAGAGAATCCCAGCTTCTTCAAAACTTTGATGACCTCTCTATCTGTGACTGCAGGGAATTTCTGGCTCACCTTGCTGTCTCTACAGGTAAGTTAATACTTAGAGCAATCCCTTTTTCATAGGTCATGGCAGGAATTGTTTCCCCATGCTCTAATCGAGCTTCGATGTGCACTCTGATAACATCCTGGATGTTCTCTAACACTTCACAACAGTTTTCTCCTTCAGCGTGACATCCCTGAAGAACAGAGCAATTGGCAAAATAGCCCCCTTCTTCACAAGGCTCTATAACTACAGGTATAATAAACACTTTCCCCATCTCTAACCCCCCCATCTTAGTAGCAGCTTCAATTTTTTCCCCTAACCCGGACGAGCCGGAACCAACAGGTTTGCAATGCCCTGGTATTTGCTTCACCGCCTGTTATTTTAACATATTGCCCTTGAGCCTCTTGCAAAAAGGGATTCTCTGAAGCTGGCAGTTGCGTTATCTCAGCTTCGGCCAACGGATTTTTGCAAGAGCCTCCCTTGTTAATTGTTTCGCAAACATAAGATATTTCGTCTTCTGTCATAAGAGGCTCAATTGGCAGGCTCAATACCTCTTTGGCAGCCCTTTCTGCCTCTGCAAGACCTCCCGGCATCCTGCACCTTTTATCAAAAACCTTCATTTTATGAAGCGGCACAGGGTAATAGACCATGGTGCTTATGCCTTTATCTTGGAGGTATTTTTGAAGTTCATCCCTTCGGCTTCGCTCAGGACAGGCCCTTTTGTTATCTAAAACCCTGATAGCTTGACATTGTCACATTACCATGTCATTGTGAGGAGTGCAAGCAACAAGGCAATTTCTGGAGAAGGGATTGCTTCGCTTCCCCCGCAATAACAGAAAGAAATTCATCGGTGTCCACCTAATCTGACAATGTCAAGTTACTTAAATGAGAAAAAACTGAGTAGAAATTATTCTCACACACGTAGACAACAGGAAGCTTCTTTAGCATAGCAAAATTGATGCTTTCATACAAGACACCTTCTTCTGTGGCAGCGTCACCGAAGAAGGCAACAGAGACGCGGTTGTTCTTTTGGAGAACAGACCCCAAAGCAGCACCGGTAGCTATGGGGATACTGCCACCTACAATTGAAGATGACCCGAGCAACCCGACCGAAGTATCAACCAGATGCATAGACCCGCCTCTGCCCCTGGAGCAACCTGTTTCCCGGTTATGAAGCTCAGCAATCATTGCCTTGATGTTGCCCCCTTTAGCGATATAATGACCATGCCCTCGATGATTACTAAATACATAGTCGTCCACACTCAGATTTGCGCAAACTCCGGCAGCGATTGCTTCCTGCCCGATGTAAAGATGAACCGGCGTTTTCATTTCATCTTCGTGATATAGCTCTTCAATCTTAACTTGACAATGTTAAATTTCCCAAAATCATTGCGAGAAGCGTCAGCGATTGCGAGGCGTAGCCGAAGCAAACTCGGAGCGAGATTCCTCGCTTACGCTCGGAACAAGTCCCGCAATCTCTAAGTAAGGGATTGCTTCGCTCTGCTCGCAATGACAAGAGGAATTTGGTTGACGCAGATTTAATCTAACATTGTCGAGTTATGGAGCAAATGTTAATGATGGAACCACGGTCGGCTGCGGCCATTTGCCCCCCACCACCTGGCAGCACAGGAAGACACCCTTCACATTCACCTCCATCACCTTGTCCCAGGAGCTTTCGGGGTAGCTTTCAAAAGGCCCGTTCTCTTCTGCCGGCGCATTGGGGGGCGAATCTAGCGCTGCGTTGTTGATCAGCGCATGCGGCACTCCCCACATCTTATTAACCTGGCTCAAGCCGGCCTCGATCGAGCTCCGTTGTGTGACGTCCACTGGCATGAACAGCAAGTTGTCTTCGGTATGTCGCCTACCGAACCTTTCAGCTACTCGTCGTTCATCAACCTGCAAGTCGAAGATAGCAACTTTGGCTCCCCGGTCTAGCAGTGCCAGGCTGAACTGCCGGCCCAGTTGCCCAAGCCCGCCGGTAACAATTACCACTTTATCCTGCACAGTGAAGAGATCTTTAACAGGGATAGCCATGGTCATCCGGGTGTCCGGTGTGAACTCAATCTCGTTAAAGCCCAGACTTTCGCCGCGTTCAGCTCGGTAAGTCGCGATCATTTTAACCACGTCTATGCAGTTAAAGATGGCTTCTTCTACGGTATCACCCTCCGCAAAAGCCCCTTGTAAGCCCAGTACAGACGCCAGGTAACCATCGTCATTAACTTCCAGTACCAATGACAAGATAATCGCTCGTGTGTGGTCCATAACAATCACTCCTCCTCAACAGACATTAAGTCCTCGAACGAGATATTCTCATCCTCTTTCAAGGCGCGAAGTGTCACCTTGCCAATCACATTCTCGAGTTCGTAGGGCGGCAAGCCGTCATTTGGTGATTTGATAGCGATGTCCTCGCGAGTCAGCATGCGGCCGACCGGCAGGTCGCGTGCTGCCACCAGCTTCTTAGCCATCTTGAACAACGGTTTTGGCTCACAGGGGAGTGGCCTTTTGTCCCCGTCACCCAAGGCTATGCGGACTCGCCGCAGGTCCCGCACCAACTTGCGCATGCCGATAGGCTCCAGAGAAAAGGCATGGTCTGTTCCCTTCCAGGCATGGTTTAAGGTGAAATACTTCTCGATCACTCTTGCGCCGAGCATAAATTTAGATAGCATTCCACTGCGTGTCCCTGAGAACACTTCGCGCCATGCCTCCGGTCTTCCCGACTTTCGAATCCGCTTCTGCCACCCAGGCAAGAAACAGCTACTTCTGCATTTTAACGGATGTTCCAGCTTAGTTCCTGGCTACCGACTGTCATTTGTGTGGCGGCTTGTTCCAATCAAAAGACTCCCCCGTCTTCGGCTCTATTATTTTAGGGTCGTCCCACGGACGGCGCTCTTCATCAGGATTTTGGTAATCATAAAGCCTGGTGGTAAAGTAAACCAACAGGGAAGGTTCATTGGATATAGTTTTTGTGCCATGCCAGGAATGGTTAACAAAATCGGTTCTTCTCCAAAAAGTGTAGTTATCCCCAGAAGGGATAGCTTTTTGAAAACCTAGGGTTGAGAAAGGCATCCGTCTTTCCTGTATACTGTTTAAGGAAATGCATACAAAATACAGGGGGAAGACAGATGCCACCTACTATTATAACAGAATGGCTCAATCTCGCAAGTGTAAGATTTGATAAGGCGATTATTCATGGTGATTGCACCGAAATTTATCTTAATAGGGATTACTCTTCCGGATTTACCTGCTCTAGCTGT
>QLUL01000015.1 GCA_018725425.1 Chloroflexota bacterium | reverse complement strand
ACGATCCATACTATTGGCCCCATCTTTACCGGCTTGCGCTTTTCTCCACCCCGCATCCACCCGAGTATCTTCTGCCAGATAACTTCCCATGGCATCTGACCCCCTGCTCCTTTCGGCGGCGGCCGACGCCCTCCTGGTTCTCTAGTCACTTCGGCACCTCCTCCCCTTTTTCCCTGGTCCTCTAGTCACTCCGTCACCTCCTTCCTTTCTTCTACTCGTTTTCCTCGCCCGGGTTGCGTTCCCATCCCATCCACCCCCCCTTTCTCGCGCCGCTCCCGGTAGCAGCCCGTTAAGCCCACCAATCTGAAAATCCCCCGTCAAGGTAATATTATATCTTCTCAGCTTCTTTGTCAAGCTTGCATTCGTTACCGCTGCCCATACTCGCGATTTCTCCACGTTATGTTGAACGAACGCTGCAGCCACAGCCTTCATTCCTGCATCCGCTTGCTCCTGCTACAATCATTATACCATATCCAGGGAGATAAGTGTTATTTCTCCCCGCGGTACTAATTGACACCGCACACCAAATCCTGTAATATTTAACCAAGTAGTCTTGGTAACGTAACGTAAGCGCAGGAGGTTACATCAAGCCGGGGAGAGAGATGATCAAGGGAATTGACCATGTGGCTATCGCCGTAAAGAACCTCGATGAAGCCGTTAACACGTTTGAAAACTTGTTCGGTCTCAGGCCTTCCAGGATCGAGGATATACCTGACCAGGGAGTCAGGGCAGCGGTCATTCATATAGGCGATACCGAGCTGGAATTCATAGAGCCGGTTAATCCCAATGGCGGCGTTGCCCGGTTCCTGGAAACCAAAGGTGAGGGAATTCACCACATCTGCCTGGAGGTTGATGACACCGATGAGGAGCTCAAGCGGCTTGACGCTAAAGGTGCCAAACTCATTGACCGGCAAGCGAGAAAGGGGCTGGCCGGAAAGGTCGCTTTCATCCATCCCAAATCTCTCCACGGTGTCCTTATCGAGCTGGCCCAGAAGGCTTGAGGAATGGGCACAAGGGAGGTATTTTACCCGTGGCTGAGAAAATAACGGTTCGGGTATTAGTCGCTAAACCGGGCCTCGATGGCCATGATCGCGGGGCTAAAGTAGTAGCCCGCGCCTTGCGTGACGCCGGGATGGAGGTGATCTACACCGGAATCCGTCAAACGCCTCAGATGATCGCCGAGACCGCCCTGCAAGAGGATGTGGATGTTGTGGGACTCAGTATCCTCTCCGGAGCCCACATGGATCTGTTTCCTCTGATTATGGAAGAACTGAAAAAGAGGCATCTGGATGATGTGATCGTCATCGCCGGAGGCATTATCCCAGAAGACGACCGTCCGACTTTAAATCAGGTGGGAATCAAGGGTGTTTTTGGGCCGGGTACCCCTACCCCGGAGATTATTGACTATATCAAGAAGATTGTGGGGGAGAGAAATTAAACTCTGGTGAGGAGGTTAGTGAATGTCCGGCCATTCTAAATGGTCCACAATTAAGCGCCAGAAGGGTGTGGCGGATGCCAGAAGAGGGCAGCTCTTCACCAGGCTGGGCCGTGAGATCACCATCGCTGCCCGCGACGGCGGTGGCGATCCCCAGGCTAATGCTGCACTCCGGCTGGCAGTGCAAAGGGCCCGCGACAGCAACATGCCGAGGGAGAACATCGAGCGGGCTATCAAGCGGGGCACAGGTAGCACAGAGGCGGCAGCACTCTTCGAGATGACGCTCGAGGGCTATGGACCTGGCGGTGCGGCCATCTTGTTGCGAATTGTGACCGACAACCGCAATCGCACCATCTCCGAGGTCCGCAGTACCCTCACCCGCAGCAACTCCACCGTTGGCGAAAGTGGCTGTGTTACCTGGGTTTTCGACCAGAAAGGGGTGATCACCGTAGATGCGAGATCCGACACCGAGGACCTTGCTCTTGCCGCCATCGATGCGGGTGCCGAGGACGTCAAGGTGGAGGATAACCTGATTGAAATCTACACCAGGCCTGAGAACCTGGAAAAAACCAGAAAAGGGCTTGAGGAGGGTGGGGTGACCATCTCCTCCGCCGAGCTTACGCTGATCCCCCAGAACCTGATCAAGCTAGAGGAGAAGGATGCCCTGCAAACACTCAAACTTCTGGATAAGCTGGAAGAGATAGATGGTGTCCAGCACGTTTTCACCAACGCCGACTTCCCGGATGGGGTAGTCCGGAGCTATCGGTCGGGATAAGCCGAAACCGGCTCTCGGAGCGATCCCAGGAACTCCTCAATCGCCTGATTGACCTCCGCCGGCTTCTCGGCGGGCACCATGTGGGTTCCCCCTTCAATCACTACCTGTTTAGCACCCTTGATCTTGCTCGCCAAAAACTGGGAATACTTTACCGGTGTCATCTGATCCTCGGAGCCACAGATAACCAGCGTGGGCAGTTCGATGCGATGTATATCCGCTATAACATCGAACTTATCACAACAGAGCAAATCGTTGAGCTGTACCCCCGGCCCTATCAGCATTCTCTCCTCAAACAGTCTCGCCTTGAGTTCCGTCAGCACCGAGTCATAGGCGGGTTCCCACGCCTCCATCCACACTCCTATGTCCCTGGTCCCCTCCTCACACAGCACCAGGTAATCAGGGTGCACTCGAAGTCTGGCTCCCGTCCCTATAAGTATCAGGGCTTTCAGATCAACGGCGTATCGCAGTCCATAGTCCAGGGCGATAGCCCCACCCAGCGAATGCCCCACCAGGATCACACCCTTGTAGTCCATTTCACGAACATATCCTCTCAGCCAATCGGCATACTCCGTCACGCTGGTGCATGCCTTTCCCTCCGGATGTCCGGGGAGGGAGATCGCCTCCGAGTCCTTGAAATAGCTGGTTTGATAATGCCAGAAGAGGTTAGTAAGCCCGGAGCCGTGGACAAATATCATTCGCAATGACATCAAATTCACCTCATTTCCTCATTATAGTATCTTACAAAAATAGTTGCACTATGTCATTGCGAGGAGCGTAGCGACGAAGCAATCTCAAGCTAGGATGGAATAGATTGCTTCGCTTCGCTCGCAATGACGGGAAAAGCTGTGCGCTGAGTTATTCGGTTGACTATAATGTAAAGTCGTTGAATAACTTCAATCCTTAGTTTATACTAAATAATAGCAAAAGAAAACGGATAGCCACGAAGAATGAGCTTTTTGTTCTATGCAAGGTCATAGGTAAGGGGTAATAGGGGTTATAGGCGATAGGTTATAGGGGCACGGCGTAACCTCTATCACCTATTACCTATCAGTGGTAAACCTGTTAGTTCCGGCTTGTCCGGGATAGGGAGTTATCAAGATGGGAGAGATGAAGAGCGCCCTGGAAAGAGCACTCGAGAGAGCTGAAGGGCTGGGCACACTGTCGCCGGAGGAGATGAGGAAGAGGAAAGAGGGGGAACATATCCTCATCGGGGAGGGTCTGGCGAAGCGGTACCTGGAACACGGATTCAGCGGTGTTTTGCCTGAGGGGATCAGCAAATACAATGGCGAAGAGAAGTCGGTTGTAGCCAGAGCTGCGCTGTCGGTATTGCTGCAAAGTATTGGATTAGAAGACAACGACCTGTCGGAAAAAGCGATACGGGGCATCCTCGATCTCAAAGGCGATGAGCGCATCGAGAGTACCTGTCAGGAAATAGAGGGAGTTCTCTACGAATACCACCAGGCAAAGCAGCGATGTCACCAGGAGAAGAGAGCAGCGATAGAGAAGTCGGTCAGAGAATCGTTGCATCGGCGGAGAATCTCGGGCAGTGCAGTGGGTGAGATCAATACCGGAACAGGCGAGGAGTGGAAGAGGATAGTGTCTGAACTCCAATCGCGATTCGATGGTCGTCTGAGCAAGCTCAAGACCTCGTTATTTAGGCTGAAGACTGAAGACTAGTAGCCTACTTCAGCCTTCAACCTAATTACCTGATTTTGCCATGCGTAGATTTAGAATAGGCCTGGCCCAGGTCAACTGCACCGTGGGTGACCTCGAAGGTAACACCGCCAAGATCCTGCGTTACATCGAGAGAGCAAAGGCAATGGAGGTTGAGCTCATCTGTTTCCCGGAGATGGCTATCACCGGATATCCCCCCGAGGACCTCCTCCTCAAGCCAGAGTTTATAGCGGATAACCTGAAAAACCTCGATGTGATCGTGGGGCATTCCGCGGGCATCGCGGTGGTAGTGGGTTTCGTCGATTCCCGGGACGGCCTCTACAATGCTGCCGCAGTAGCCTACGACCGGAAGCTCTGTGGCATCTATCATAAGACATACCTTCCCAACTATGGTGTGTTCGACGAAAAGAGGTACTTCCGGCCCGGCACAGAGGCTCCCATCTTTGTGATAAGTGGGGTGAGCATCGGGGTTAACATCTGCGAGGACATCTGGTATCCCACCGGGCCGGCGTCACGTCAGGCTTCTGCCGGAGCCGAGGTGATATTGAATATCAGCGCCTCGCCCTATCATGCCGGGAAGAGAGACCTCAGAGAGCAGATGCTCGGCCACAGGGCCTCCGAAGACGCGGTGATCCTGGCTTACACCAATCTGGTGGGTGGTCAGGACGAGCTGGTCTTCGACGGCGGCAGCATGGTATTAGATGGGAGAGGTGAAGCCATCGCGCGCGCTAAGCAGTTCGAGGAGGGCCTTCTCGTTGTAGACCTGGAGATCGAAGAGCGTCATCAAGGTCCCCGGCGAGGGAAGAGGCGGCGGGATAGCGAGAGGGAACGAGGCCAAGGTCCGCGAATAATCGTCTCACGGGAAGCCCATACTGAGCCTAAGGTCGCAATTCCTCCGCGCTCGGTAGAGATCTACGATCCGGTGGGGGAAATCTACGCTGCCCTCGTCCTGGGGACGCGTGATTACATTCACAAGAATGGGTTCTCCAGGGTAGTGATGGGACTCTCCGGCGGCGTTGATTCCAGCCTCGTTGCCGCCATTGCGGTAGATGCGCTTGGTCCGGAGAACGTCATTGGCGTCTCCATGCCCTCTCGATACTCCTCCGAAGGAAGCAAAACTGATGCTCAGCTCCTCTCAGAGAACCTCGGGATCGAGATGAAAGTCATTCCTATCGAGGAGGCTATGCAGGGATATCTCAACATGCTGGCCGGGCCCTTCGCCGGTACCCAGACAGGTATAGCCGAGGAGAACCTCCAGGCACGGGTAAGAGGCAATATTCTGATGGCCCTCTCTAACAAGTTCGGCTGGCTGGTGCTCACCACGGGCAACAAGAGCGAGATCGCTTGTGGCTATTGCACCCTCTACGGGGACATGGCGGGGGGGTTTGCGGTAATCAAAGACGTGCCCAAGACGCTGGTCTATGAACTTGCAGGGTACAAGAACTCCAGGGCAGGCAAGGAGATCATCCCTCGGAGTGTTATCGAGAAGGAACCCTCGGCGGAGCTGCGGCCGGGACAGAGGGATGTTGACAGCCTGCCTCCATACGAAGCCTTAGACCCTATTCTTAAAGCCTATGTCGAAGAGGATAAGAGTCTCGGCCAGATCATAGCTCTGGGATTCGACCGTGAACTGGTAGAGCGGGTTATCGCGCTGGTTGACAGGAGTGAGCATAAACGTCGTCAGTCGCCGCCAGGCGTCAAGATCACTCCGCGGGCATTCGGAAAGGATCGGAGGTTCCCCATCACCAATCGCTACCGGGTAGGGGTTAGGGGTTAGGGGTTATCCCTTATCCTTCATCCCTTACATCCCCTTGGAAAGGGAGGTCAGGAACTCGGCATTGGACTTGCTCTTGGCCAATCGTTCCAGGATGCGTTCGCTGGCTTCGGTGGAATCAGAGCTGCTGGAGGAGACCAGAGCCATCATGCGCCGCAGCAGCCACACCTGTTTCAAGGTGTTTTCATCGAGCAAGAGCTCCTCGTGCCTGGTGCCGCTGCGCTGAATATCGATGGCTGGGAATATACGGCGCTCGGCAAGCCTCCGATCCAGGTGGAGTTCCATATTGCCGGTACCTTTGAATTCCTCGTAGATTACCTCATCCATGCGACTGCCGGTGTCAATGAGGCAGGAGGCGATAATAGTGAGGCTCCCTTTCCCCTCGGTATTGCGGGCTGCGCCGAAGAATCTCTTCGGTGGATAGAGGGCAGCGGTATCCACACCGCCGCTGAGGGTACGTCCACTGGAGGGCATGGCCAGATTGTAAGCCCGGGTGAGTCGGGTGATCGAATCGAGAAGGATCATCACATCTTGCCCCAATTCCACCAGTCGCTTAGCCCTTTCCAGGGCTACCTCGGCGACTCGGGTGTGTTCTTCCACCGGCTCGTCAAAGGTGGAACTCACCACTTCGGCATTGATTGACCTCTTCCAATCGGTGACCTCCTCAGGCCGTTCCCCGATGAGGCAGACCATAACGTAAATATCATTGTAGTTAGCCAGAGCGCCATTAGCGATGTGCTTGAGAAGGAAGGTCTTTCCTGCCTTTGGTGGAGACACGATCAGCCCCCGTTGGCCCCTTCCGATGGGAGAAATCAGGTTAATCAGTCTGGTGGAGAGGTTCTTGGGGTCGGACTCCAGATTGATGAGCTTCTGGGGGAAGACGGGCGTCAAGTAATCAAAATGAGGGCGAGACTTGGCTGCCTCGGGGTCGAGTCCATTTACCGCTTCCACCCTAAGGAGGCCGGAATACCTCTCGCCGTTTTTGGGCAGCCTAACCTGGCCGGTAACCAGGTCACCATTGCGAAGAAAGAAGCGGCGAATCTGGGACTGGGATATGTAGATGTCCTCACTCCGGGAGCAAAGGCCATCCTGACGCAGGAATCCATGGCCGTCTGGCATGATCTCAAGGGTGCCTCCGCGGAAAGTATGCCCTTGCTGTTCAGTATAGTTCTGAAGCAGACGGAGCACTATCTCATCCTTCTTCAATGCAGTGCAGCCAGAGATGCCTGATTCCCTGGCCAGGGCCAACAGCTCTTCGCGAGTTTTGGTTTGTAGCTCAGCGTAATTCATGTTTATTTATTTCAATCCACGCCCCCGCGTGGGGGGCGACTGTCATACACCGGAGGTGATGATCACTTAACCTCGAGCGATCCTCTGCCAATCCGCGGCAAAAAGGGAGATGCCTCGCTCGGTGAGGGGATGATCTATCATCTGCATCAGTACTCGATAGGGGACGGTAGCAATATGAGCGCCCGCTCTGGCCGCCGCAACACAATGCAGCGGATGACGTATGCTGGCAGCGATCACCTGACTGGGGAAACCGTATTGACGAAAAACCTTAACCATCTCGGCAATCAGTGCCATCCCGTCGTGCCCGATATCATCCAGTCGCCCCACGAAGGGGCTGACATAGGTTGCTCCCGCAAGTGCACCTAGTATAGCCTGATTAAGCGAGAAACACAAGGTCATATTCGTCTTTATCCCTCTGAGACAAAGCGCTGAGATCGCTTCCAGGCCGGCTGCCGAGATGGGGATCTTGACCACCACATTGGGAGACCAGGAGGAAATCTGCTGCGCCTCCTCAATCATACCCCTGGGGTCTGAGCTAAGCACCTCAGCCGAGATCGGCCCATTGATAATCGAGGTTATCTCCCGGATGACATCCCGGAGGTCGCAGCGATTCTCTTTAGCCACCAATGAAGGATTGGTGGTCACCCCGCTAATTATGCCCAGTTTAGCCGCCTGACGTATCTCATTGATATTGGCGGTGTCGAGAAAGATGCGCATTGACTTAACCTCGTAACTACTCAGGCCTGACAACATAAGAAGTTATCGTTTTGCGGATAAAAGAGGTTACCGAAGGCAATTTGGAGAAATCTTTGATTTCCCTTTTATCCGCTGTTATACGCTCCTGATAGGGACAAGCGACCGAAGGGAGCGCAGAGTCAACCGAGGGAAAACTCATTTATTCTTCCCGCTTGCTCTGGCTCTTTGAAAATTTTTACCAACCTCTTGGTTAGCTAGTCCACATATAGCTTGACATTGTCACATTACCATGTCATTGTGAGGAGTGCAAGCAACAAGGCAATTTCTGGAGAAGGGATTGCTTCGCTTCCCCCGCAATAACAGAAAGAAATTCATCGGTGTCCACCTAATCTGACAATGTCAAGATAGGACACACTGTTTGTATTGCTCTAACTTTTCCCCGCGAAGGCGGGGAAAAGATGGTATCTTAAACCTTTTTTGGCACAGGTTCTTGTATACCGGCAAAGATCGCATCCAGAACAACCCCCACCCCAAATACTCGCTTTAATCCCTTTCCTTTTGTATTCTCTAATTCTGAAGAAGCTGAGTATTCCGAAAAAGATTCCGAAACAGAGCAAAAAGATCAAGACAGGCGTCAATGCCTTGAATATCAATCCCAAGCAAATTAGAAACATAATAAAGACCAATATAAAGACCAATGTATTTCTCATTTTTTGTCCTCTAACCGTTTGAGGCTCTTTAGTAAAATAATCCCACGGGATTTATTTTAAATTGAAGCATCTTGGATGTCTCTCTACCCCCGTTACCACCTTTTCTTTGCATTGTAATTTTACCAATTTTTAGATTTCCTCTGGCTGTGATTTCCACATCACCACTACCAAAAACATTTAAGACGTGATTAATATGTTTTAGCACCCATTCATGATTTTCGCCTTTCTTTTTCAGGACTACCATCACCCAGTTGACTGGGAATTCATCACTGCCCTTTAAAATATCCGGAACGATCAAAATCTTATTCTCACTAAAGAAATCAACAATAAGTTTTTGGGTCTGGGGATCCATTTCATCAAAGAACATCCTTCTAGGGTCTCTTAGGTTTCCCGCCCTTGGTTTTACCTCTCCCGTAAATAGCTTTAATGCTTCTGCAACACTTTCTGGGATATTCCACATTTTAACATATTTATCAACCCAGCGCTTATCAATTTGGTTAAAGCCCTGAGGATTACTCATTAATTTAATGGATAGGTTCTCTACTGAAATAGCCTCTTTAAGATAAATTGTTATCAGGACTTGAACATCTGTTTTATGACTACCTGTTATAATTACTGCTTTGACTTTCTCAATTTTCTTTAAATCGTAGCCCATAATGGTAAGCCATTGCTGTGCATCGTCATTATCTCTCCAATTATTAAACTTCTCGACGATGTCTCTTTCAGTCTCAAAACTTCTTTTCGCTGTTGTGGACCCTAATCTTATCTTATCTCCAATCAATTCACTTTCGGTCATAATTTGATTACCTCAAATTTAGCGTCAGTAAACATATCACCTTGTTTAATTCCCACCTTTTCTTCGATTCTTGCTAAATAATCAGGATTTAATTCTATCCCTACCGAATTTCTCCGTTTAATTCCCACCTTTTCTTCGATTCTTGCTAAATAATCAGGATTTAATTCTATCCCTACCGAATTTCTCCCCAATTCCCTCGCAGCCCTCATCGTCGTTCCACTTCCTAAAAATGGATCCAGTATCCAGTCTTCTATATAAGAAAACATTTTTATTAATCTTGCTGGCAGTTCCAACGGATAAGCAGCACAATGTGCATCTTCAACTCCATTGATGTCATTCCAAATAGCATCCCTGAACTTTCTAAATTCCTCCACTGAAACTTTTGATCTTTCTTTAATTTCCTTTGGCACTTCTCTTTTGCCAACTTTTCTAAAAATATGGATTGGTTCCACAGCATTGGAAATCATAAAATTTGTTGGATAAGGATAGCTCCCAAAAAGAACAGCACCATCTCTTGAGGTTGTTTTTTGCCAATAAATAGTTCCCATAAATCTTAAACTTTTAATGTTGTTCAATTGTTGCCAGGTCAAAAGAGACAAGTTGGCCGTAGTTCTCCGTTTTTCATCAGGTTCAGAATAATAAATATTCCCAATATCTAAGGCTATTTTCCCGTCAGGTAGCAAAGTTCTTGCTACTTCATGCCAGACTTTGTTCAGTCTATGTAGATATTCTTCTAATGTGTCATTTAGCCCAATCTGATCTTTATGCCCATAGTCCCTAACATTCCAATATGGCGGAGAGGTAACTATTAGCTGAAAGAAATCATCGGGTAATTTCCTCAATATCGTCTCGGCGTCGCCAATAAAAATTTTGTGGATTGTGCTCATAGTCATAATATTAAGAGCCCCTTACAAACGTGCACATGGTGTAGGCTGAGTTTGGGTTGGTATACAATATCGTCAAAGTAGTACTAATCGGCCTGCGCCAGCAGCGAGGGATAGCCATCTTCTTTTTTGACTATATCACATATCCTTGTTTTTGTCCAGCACAATTATTCGGCCACAGAGTTCACAGAGGGGATTCTATTAGACAACTACCTGAATCCGTGAAGTTAAACTTAATTGCTTCACCTACAGGGTGAAGGTGGGTGAATCTATGTTCACGGATCCACGAACTACTCAGGCCTGCCCCCCGGCCGCAGGCCCAGGGGTTCAAAGCCTGTCCTGAGATTGTCGAAGGGTGCCAAGGTTCATGCTTCAAGGTTAGAGAGCCCTGAAGAGCGCAAAGTAACCAATCGTGAATCATGAACCGTGAACCGTACTAGAGCGGCAAGGGATGCTGCTCTCCCTCTCGCAATATGCTTTTAGCCGACTTGATGAAGTCGCTAAATAGTGGGTGAGGGCGGTTGGGACGGGAGGCAAACTCCGGATGGAATTGCGTTCCTACCATCCAGGGGTTATCACACACCTCGGAGATCTCTACCAGGTTGCCGTCTGGAGAAAGTCCACTCAGAACCAGCCCGCCTCGTTCCAGCACATCCCGAAACTCGTTATTAAATTCAAGACGGTGGCGATGGCGTTCGTATACCGGGGAATCATCGTAGGCGGCAGCAGCCCTGGTATCGGGCACCATGATGCAGGGATAGATTCCCAGGCGCATAGTTCCCCCCATATCCCTGACCTGGCGCTGCTGGGGGAGGAAATCGATCACCGGATACCGCGTATCTGCCGAGAATTCCCGGGAATTGGGCTCATTAGAGCACAGAATATGACGGGCACACTCGATGACCATCACGTGCATGCCGAGACAGAGCCCCAGGTATGGCACCCTATTTACCCTGGCGTACCGGGCTGCCCTTATCATCCCCTCGATGCCACGGCCGCCAAACCCGCCGGGCACAATGATCCCCTGCGCCTTGCGAAGAACGGACTCTGCGCCGTCCCTCTCCAGCTCCTCGGAGTCAACCCAGATGATCTCTACGTCACGGTCATGCGCCAGTGCAGCATGACGCAGTGCTTCTCGTACCGAGAGATAAGAATCCTTCAACTGCACGTACTTGCCGACGAGAGCTATTGAGATAACCTTTTTGGGCCTCTTCATGTGTTCCACCATGTTGCGCCATTCTTCCAGGTCGGGGCCGGTCGCCGGCAGGCTGAGTCGTTCAACGATGTAATCGCCGAGTCCGGCCTTATCCAAAATCAGCGGAACCTCATATATATTGGGTACGGTAACCAGAGGGATAACGGCTTTCTCCTCAACACTGCAAAACAGGGCGATCTTATTCCGTTGATCATCAGGAACGGGGTAGTCACTGCGGCAGATGATCACATCAGGCTGAATACCGATAGCGCGGAGTTCCTTGACGCTGTGCTGGGTCGGTTTCGTCTTGACTTCCTCAGTGGCAGAGATATAAGGAAGAAGGGTTACATGAATATAAAGGACATTGTCCCGCCCGATGTCGATACGCATCTGACGGATGGACTCTAAGAAAGGCTGCCCCTCGATGTCCCCAACAGTACCCCCGATCTCGGAGATCACTACCTGAGCCTGGCTCTCCTCGGCCACCTGGCGAATGCGTTTCTTTATCTCATTGGTCACATGGGGGACCACCTGAATGGTACCGCCTAAGAAATCGCCCCGCCGCTCCCTGCCGATCACCTCACTATAGATCTGCCCCGAGGTTACATTCGATGCCCGGGTGAGACTGACATCGACGAAGCGCTCATAGTGCCCCAGATCGAGATCCGTTTCCGCTCCATCCTGAGTGACGAAAACCTCTCCGTGCTGGAAGGGAGACATCGTGCCCGGGTCAACATTGAGATAGGGATCTACTTTTTGGAGGGAGACGGTGATATTTCGGCTCTTGAGTATCCTGCCGATAGAGGCGACAGTAATCCCCTTCCCCACCGAGCTTACTACGCCTCCGGTAACGAAGATGTACTTTGTCATTAAGGCTCTCTCATGTAGATGATAGCCGATGCCCCCTTGCCTGTCAAGCACTTGCCCAACGCTTCCTTTCCTGCTATATTGCAGATTGTAAGTCTTTGCGCTAGAGTGGGTTCGGCATGAATCGAGATCTGGACACCAATCGAGCAAGGTTATTCCATCGCCTCCGTCAAGAGATCCGGGACAAGAGGGTGATCGATGCAATGGATCGTGTTCCCAGAGAACTATTTGTACCAGCCACCAGCCGACACCTGGCCTACGAAGACACACCCCTACCTATCGAGATGGGACAGAGCATTTCACAACCATTCATCGTTGCTCTAATGACCGAGGCATTGAAACTCAAGGGAACGGAGCGAGTGTTAGAAGTGGGGACTGGCAGCGGTTATCAGGCAGCCATATTGGCGGAGCTGGCGTATTGGGTGATCAGCGTCGAACGTCACCCAAGGCTTGTCGAGGCAGCTAGGCAAATCCTCAACCGCCTGGGTTACAAGAATGTCGAAATTCACCTGGCGGACGAAAACCTCGGATGGAGAGCGGCCGCCCCCTATGACGGGATAATAGTGACCGCCGGGGCTCCCCGGGTGCCTCAAGAACTCCTCGATCAGCTAGTCGATGGGGGGCGACTGGTGATCCCGGTGGGATCCCGTTACGAGCAGCAACTGCTGAAGGTAACCAAGCGAGGCGGCCGAACGACGACGAAGGATCTAGGGGGATGCCGATTTGTGCCACTGATAGCGGAAGGGGCATGGGAAGATTAGGGATGGGTAATGGGTAATGGGTAATGGGTAATGGGGGGTGGGGGTTACGCGGTACCCCTATTACCTATTACCTAACCCAGACGAGCTGGAACCAAAAAATCAAAAGTTGGAGCAAAAATATTTAGCTTCGAGCTACGCACGACCCAAAAAATATCCTGCCATTTTCGCACATAATTTTAGATTTTAGGTACTATTACCCATGACCACTGGAGCTATGTGCTAGAATGGGAATTACGGAGGCTTTGCGATGGAGAAGATGATCAACAAAACCAGACTATCTCTCATTCAGGGCGATATCACCAGGCAGGAGACAGATGCTATCGTGAATGCGGCCAACCCCAGCCTCATGGGTGGGGGTGGGGTGGATGGGGCGATCCA